>JAKAIP010000059.1 GCA_021825025.1 bacterium | reverse complement strand
CAAATCAAATGGTGAGTGTGACAATGACCCCAGCTTGTAACGGAGTTGAACAACCTTTAAATCTGAAACCACATCAGATGTCGAAGGTAATAAACTTAGCGGGACACTGTAATCTGCATATCGATGTTGCGGAAGGTACACCCTTCTGCTTCGTCGATTTACAGAACAAAACCACCTGTGTTGCCGATGGTGGTAAAACAGCAAGAATCAAACCAGGAGCACATTTCCAGAAGATCCTAGCAGAGAACATGCCGCTGATTGGAGGATATGCTCTCCTACCACCCTCACCATAAAAGGTGAGGGTGCTTTCTTATTGGAAGTGAACATTACCAGTACTTCCACCCCCTCCTCCGATGGAACCGCCGCCGCCGCCTGTACTTCCTCCTCCTCCGCCTGTACTTCCACCTCCACCTCCCGTGGAACCACCCCCGTTATTAGTTGACGTGGGGAAACAATTAGTCAAACTTCCATTTTGACAGGCAATACTTCCAATAAAATGGAGAATAGCAACAGCACTTAACATCACAAACATACCTAGTACACCCCACAATAAATGCTGTTGTCCTTTCTTTTTTACATCATTATTCCCTTGATAAAGGGCTATTAAAAACTGGACTACTCCCACTAAAAAAAGTAAGAGTCCGGAAGCAAAAATGAGCTCCAGAATAGGATTAATGATATTTGTTGATATTACACTTACAAAGCTACTGACAGACGTCATACCATAGGCTCAACTGTACGTTGAGCATTTTTATTGTACTTGAGGACCTTGTTGTATAGGATTTACGTAGTTAGGATTTACTCCCGCTACATTCTGGAGCAAACTGATAATCCCCCACAATGAAACCATGATAAAAATGCTCACAATACCTGCAATCATCGTCTTCTTTGGTTTTTCCTTATCATCAGGTTTAAAGATGTATTGAACTAAGCCAATGAAGAATATAACAATAGCGGCAGTAACCAGAATAGGAATGAGGATATGAAGAATATAACTCACCTGCTGTATAAGAGTAATGTAGTAATTAATATACGAATTACCATTTGACGCTTGAGCAAAGGTAAGGAGCGGAATGGAAAAAATTATTCCGGCAATTGTTAGTATTTTCTTCATATAAATATTATTAGACATGCCTTCACTGTAGCAAACTAGTGTAACCAAACAATAGGACGGTGTGGATAGAGATTAGAACCCTGGTGGTAGCAAAACGCTTTTCATTACCGCAATAATTCCCCACAAAGAAAAGATGATAAATAAGGCTATAATGCCCCATATAATTACTTCTCTAGATTGATCCTTTTTCCCTTGTGTTTCAGAATATAAATATCGAACAATTCCTGCTAAAAATATTGTCAATGCTAATGTAGAAAGAACAGGAATAGTAGTGTTAATAAGGTTGACAATATTTCCTACGATACCAGCTAGTGTAAGACTCATATAATTAACAAGTACCAACACTATTAGGCTGTCCGAGAGAGCTACCTAGGGCATTGATAGTATTGGCAAGTACTAACGCTAAAGTCCAGGCTCCCAAAAAAAGGCCGATTCCAATAATCGTATAAATGAGATTCTTTCTGGCTTTTGTAAGTGCTTCAGGATTTCCCCTAGCAGCAACGAGTTGAAATCCTGCTAATACTAAAAATAATAAGGCAATTGGCATTGCAATTTGCATTACAATATTAAGTACATCTTTCAAAAAACCACAAACTGAATTTGCATTTAAAGGATTTATTAATGTCCCTGTACTTCCTCCGCCTCCTCCAGTGGAACCACCTCCACCGCCTGTACTTCCTCCGCCTCCTCCAGTGGAACCACTTGCAAAAGATACTAATGGAAGTGAGAAGAGGTAACTTTGTATGAATAATCCTCGTATAATACGTTTCATTATTGTGCTGTAGTACTAAGTTGTATCATTGCTTGTGAAGCTTGTGCTACTGCTTGTGCGGGATCTTGCTGCCCTGTTACTACCGATTCTATCATGTTCTCAAAAAGTGGATCAGTTGCACTAGGATCCGGGTCAAGCCAACCTTGCGACATAATTGCAGACTGTTCAAATATTGCCTCAGCGGCATTAGCACTGGTATTTATAGAAATATCACTACGCGCCGGTATTACTGTACCTTGTTGTAAGAGTGATTCTTGTATCGAAAGACTTGTTAACGCCTGCGCGACTGCAAGTGCTCCTTGCGGATTAGATGCACTACGTGAAATAGCTAATCCAGTAAGTTCTCCGAAAGTAAGGTGTGTGGCATTCCCCTTAATCTGCGGTAGCAGCGCAACACCAAAATTTAAATTTGGATTTGTTTGAAGTAGTAACTGATTATCACTTGCAGTGCCAAAATATACAGCAACATTTCCTGCAGCAAATGCATCCCGTGATTGGGGTAATGCATCATTCCAGGAATACGTAGTTTTAGAAGGATTCGCAAACTCTGTATAAAATAGCAAAGCTGAAGATGCAGGATTTTCTGCAGCTGCGGCTGGAGTAGTACCAAATACTGATTCTAATGATCCCGATCCTGTACGCAGCATAATTGGATCTCCTGCTTCCATGAATAGTGCTGATAGGATCATTTTTGCGTGAGTAATATTTTTCCAGGAACCAAGTGCTACCGCACTCCGTGCAATATTAGAACTCGTATCAATAGAAGTAATTTGCGGTGCCAAGGAAAGAAAATCACTCCAATATACCGGAGGTTGCGCAATACCCGCAGAAGCAAATAAATCTTTATTCCAGTACATCACCAGTGGATCAATACTAAATGGTAACGCAAGTGCTCCTTGTGGAGTCAAAAAAAGTTGTCCCTCATTGAGAAATGAAGAAAGGTATGTGGCTTGTGATTCAGCACTGTATGGAATTACAGTAATTTTATTAGAAAAGTTAGTGACGGTATCCTGAGTTATAAAAAAGAGATCTGGTCCGGTACCACTTGCCATAGCGTTGATAAGATCTGTGTAGTACGTGCTTGGGTCTTTCTGTACATACGTTACATTTTGAAATTCTTTATTTTGAGAGCGTAGAGTCACTAAGAGTGATTGCATAGTTTGCTGATCAAGAGTTCCCCATATGGTTACTTGGCCAATACTACTGCCTCTATTACCTCCAAATAGTGAAAAAGCGGCAATCCCTGCAAGCAAAAAGCCAACAAAGGAAATGAGTACAATCAATTGAAACATAGAGAGTTTCATATACTTTGTTATTGTGCGTCCTTTGTCATGTTTTTGCGAACGATCAATCCCCAATGATATGCGCCCGCAGGAACAGGACGCAGCACTGAAAATCCTTCCCGCTCGCACACTGTGCGTGCAGCAGCTTCTGTAAATATATGATCAGGGTGCGGTCCCAATCCATCATGTGAACTCGTCCAATCAATGAGGAGAATTTGCCCGTGAGGCTTAAGCACACGCGCAGCCTCATGAAGCACTTCTCTTTTAGATTCAAGCATAAAGAGTATGTTGGTTATGAGCACCAGATCACAGCTCTGTGCCGGCAAATGACTCCCTTTAGGTAAGGCAACATCTCCCCACGCAATTTCAATATTTGATAACCCTTCTGCTGTGCCGAGATTCTTTACCCGAGTAAGGAGATCTCGGTGCACATCGATAGCCCATACTACTCCTATGGGTCCCACAAGGCGTGCTGCGGCGCGAGTGAAAAATCCCGAACCGGCCCCGAAATCAGCAACACACATGCCTTCGGTCACGCCAGCGGCGCGCAGCGTCTGCGTAGGATGTAGAAACGAACCTTCCATTCATTTCAGTATATACCCTTTGATGCAATTAGAGACACACAAATGAAGCAATAGCATCCCCTTCCCGGAGTTTCATGATACGCACGCCTTGGGTGCCGCGTGAAAGTGATGGAATTTCAGACAGCCCAGTGCGGATCACTTGTCCTTTCTTGGAAATAACTACGATCTCCTGTTCCTCTTCTTCCGCTGCTCGAGAAATAATACGAGCGGCAATTAATGGTCCAGTCTTTGGTGTTACTTTTACCGTTTTTATACCACTGCCGCTACGTTTTTGGATTTTATATTCATTCACTGGTGTTGTTTTTCCATAGCCATTGCGCGAGACCACGAGTACCTCCATGTCTGCGCGACCCTTGCGTATCACGTCAGCACCAACCACTACATCGCCGGTTGCCAATTTCATAGCACGCACTCCGCCAGCACTGCGACCCATGGACCGAATATCGCTTTCTTTGAAACGAATGGACTGCCCTTTTGCAGAAGAGAGGAAAAGCTCATCATCTTTTTCCGTAAGGAGTGCTGCAATAAGCTCATCTCCTGGTTGCAGTTTAACGGCAATGAGACCACTGCGTCGGACATCATGAAATGCTGTCGCATCCACCTTCTTCGCAACACCCTGACGGGTAATAAGGTAAAGGAATGATTTGCCTTCTTTTTCATTCTTACGGAGCGGGAGCACTGACGTTACCTTCTCTCCTTCTGAAATAGAGAGGTAGTTTACCAGAGCCTTTCCTTTAGTAGAGCGTTTCCCTTCTGGCAAATCATACATTTTGATTTGATATGCTTTTCCTCGATCAGTGAAGAACAGGAGATCGCTATGTGTCGAGGTAGTAAGAAATGTCGTGACAAAATCTTCTTCTTTGGTGTTGAGATCAATAACCCCTACGCCACCACGCTTCTGTTTTCGGTATTCTTCCGGATTTGTCCGTTTTACATACCCTCCAGCAGTAAGCACTAATACCTGTTCCTCATCTGGAACCAGATCTTCCACATTTATGACTCCTACCGCACCTTTCACCACTTTCGTCTGACGGTCATCACCATACCGACTCGCAATATCTGCAATTTCCTTGCGGACTACTCCTGCAATTTTCTTTTCGCTCTTCAGTAATCCGCTGAGCTGTTCGATGATGGCTTGGATGTCCTTAAGCTCGTCTTCCACTTTTTTACGCTCGAGATTCGCCAGTTTCTGCAGACGCATTTCCAAAATCGCTGTTGCTTGCAGGTCGGAGAACTTGAATTGTTTCATTAAATTAGCGTGCGCATCGGCAACATCTTTCGATCCTCGAATTGTTTTAATGATCTGATCAATGACATCGAGTGCCTTCTTGAGACCGAGGAGAATATGCTCTCGTTCCTGCGCTTTTCGCAAATCAAACTGCGTCCGACGACGCACCACCTCCTGACGATGCTTGAGAAATTCCTGAAGGATTCCTTTGAGAGAAAGCGTTTGCGGCACACCATCAACCAGCACTACC
>JAKAIP010000058.1 GCA_021825025.1 bacterium | reverse complement strand
CGAGAGTTGTGTCAGGTTAGCTGTCGTATGACACGCCCCATGGAAACATTCGTAGATAAGTCGAAAGACGTATTCAACATTCAATTGAGGAGCAGGCATCTCCTCTAGTATAAACGAAAAAAATTAGACGCTGTGGATCTTCTCCCCCACTGCCCCAATAGTGAAAAGTCGATCTTCGGCTTGGTGCGGTGCCGTGAAATGTATCCCGACGGGAAGTGCTTTCCCTTCACGCAAGAGTGTTCCCATCGGCACAGAGAGTGCCGGCATACCCGTAAGATTGGCGAGCACCGTGAACACATCCTCGAGATAGAGCGAGAGCGGATCTGACTTCGCGCCGACAACAAACGCTGGCGTTGGCATCGTCGGTGTCGCAATAAGATCGACTGTGGCAAACGCTTTTTCAAAATCGCGGCGAAGCGCGGCGCGCGCAGCGTTCGCTTTACGATAGTACGCATCAATATAGCCTGAAGAGAGCACGTACGTGCCAAGCAGGATGCGGCGTTTCGTCTCCTTGCCAAACCCTTCAGTGCGCGAGAGCAGATAGTCGTCGAGCGGTGTTGCGCCGCGGGCAGCGTGCCCGTAGCGGATACCATCGAAGCGAGCCAGGTTTGTTGAGACCTCTGCAAAGTTGATGATGTAGTACGCCGCGAGTGCTGGTGTTGCCGACGGCAGTTCAATCTCCTTCACTTCATACCCGAGACTCTTTACGGTCGTAGTGAAACGTTCGAGCACATCTGGATCAAGCGCATCGGCGAAGAGGTGGGTCGGGACACCGATTGTTCGTACCTCTTTCGGTGTTGTGGCATAGAGACCTGCCGGAATCGTCGTCGAGTCTTTCTCATCTTTCCCTGCGATCGCTTCGAGCAGAATACGCGCGTCAGCGACAGTCTTCGTGATCGGGCCGACCTGATCAAATGAAGAGGCGGCGGCGATCACTCCCGAGCGTGAGACCCCACCATAGGTCGGCTTCAGCCCAACCACGCCACAGTAGCTCGCCGGATTGCGGACTGAGCCACCCGTGTCGGTACCAAGCGCGGCGATCGCCATATGCGCTGCCACTGCTGCCGCTGATCCTCCCGAAGTTCCTCCTGAGACTCGGCTTGGGTCATGCGGATTCTTGGTCACGCCAAAGGCAGAATTTTCAGTCGAGCCGCCAAGTGCGAATTCGTCCATATTAGTGCGTCCAAGGAAGAGTGCTCCTGCCTTTCGCAATTTCTGTATGACCGTCGCGTCGTACGGAGCTCGATGATTCTCAAGCATCTTCGAAGCGGCGCTCGCAATATTCCCTTCTATTAGAATGTTGTCTTTCACCGCAAGTGGAATGCCGCAGAGCATCGGTGCTGCCTCGCCCTCGGTGTCGATACGCTTCTGTGCTGCGTCGATCGCCGCCACGTCAGCTGGGAAAATCTCGAGGTAGGCATGTAGCTCTGGATTTTTCGCCTGTGCGGCTTCTGCGCAGGCATCCCAGAGCTCACGCACCGAGAGCGTCTTCGCTCGGAGCGCGCGTGCTGCGTCGACAAGAGTGAGCTCATTCGGCTTAGTCATGGGAAATAATTTGCTTCACTACGAGCGCATCTCCTTCGCGCGCGGGGAATTGTTCCGCGACTTTTTCTGTGAAGAATCCTGCGGCATGCGGCGTGCCGTCGTCGCGCATCACGTTCCGCAAGGGCGATGTCTCCCCCGTTAAGTCTGCCGGGAGGTCGAGTTTCTCAAGTTGCCCGACATACGCAATGATCGCGTCAAATTCACGCGTAAACGCGGGGAGATCCGCCTCGGCGAGCGAGATGCGAGCGAGCGCGGCGAGCTTCTGTACTTCTTCGACGGTTGCCATACCTCGCACTCTATCACGCCGAGAGCCTTTTCAGGAACCCAGCCTCATCAAGAATAGGGATGCCGAGCGCCTGGGCTTTTTCATACTTTGAGCCGGGATGTTCGCCAGCGACCACAAACGACGTCTTCGCAGAAACTGAGGCAGCGGCTTTCCCGCCGGCTGCTCGCACGCGCGCTTCTGCCTCTTCTCGCGAGAGTGTCGGAAGCGTCCCGGTGACGACCACAGTCTGGCCAGTGAGCACGCCTGCTGTCGGGACTTCGATCCGCTCTATGCGCAGATGCTTTGCGAGACGAGCGAGGAGCGCCTGGTTCTCGGAGGAAGCAAACCATGCAGCTACCGACTGTCCGATGATTGGACCGATGCCTTCGATAGAGGCCAGCGCCGCTTCGTTCGCCCGTGCAAGCTTCGCAAGCGTACCGAAGTGCGTCGCGAGCAGAAACGCTGTCTCCTCTCCCACGTGCGGGATAGAGAGCCCAACCAAGAATCGATTTAGCGGCACGTCTCGTGCAGCGGCAATCGCCGCAAGGAGATTATTCGTTTTTGTTTCCTCGAATCCTTCAAGCGCCTGAAGTTCATCTTTCGTCAGCTCGAAGATATCATCGAAATCAGAAATAAGATCGTGCTCCATAAGAAGGCGTACCGTCTCGCGACCCATTCCCTCGATATCGAGCGCACTCTTCCCAGCAAAATGCATAAGCTTCCGTGCTTGCTGTTCAAACGAGCCGGCGACCTTACACCGATGCGCTGCTTCTCCTGGGACCCGTTCGATCTCACCCGTACCTCCGCACAGCAGTGAGTGCGTCGGGAATACCCACGCGCTCGTGCGCGCAGGTCGGAGCTCCCGAATCACCGACACTATCTCAGGAATAATATCTCCCGCTTTCTGCAAAATAACCGTATCGCCGATACGAATATCTTTCTCCCGTATGAAATCTTCGTTATGGAGTGTTGCTCGAGCCACCGTCGTCCCTGCCACCGCGACCGCTCGCAGATGCGCGACCGGCGTCAACTTCCCAGTGCGCCCGACCTGGAGCGTAATATCCTCGATCACCGTCTCCACCTGCTCTGGCGGAAACTTATACGCAATACCAAAACGCGGCGCTTTCCCGGTATAGCCAAGCAACTCTTGTGCTTCGCGCGACTCAACCTTGAGGACGATGCCGTCAATCTGATAATCAACTTTCTCCCGCGCCCGCCCGCGCCACGTCTCCCAGTACGCAAACACTTCGTCGAGTGTCTCAGCGTGGCGATGTTCAGGATTAACGGGGAATCCGAGCTCGGCGAGATACGCAAGCTCATCGCTTTGTGTCGCAGGAAGCATTTCTGATGTCAGGGCCACATCGTAGAGAAAGACACCGAGCGGACGGGCAGCCGCGATAGCTGGGTCAAGCTGCCGAATGGAGCCCGCTGCCGCATTACGCGGATTTGCGAAGAGCGGTTCGCCCTGCGCCGCGCGAAGTTCATTCAGCTTTACAAACCCTGAACGAGTCAGGTACACCTCCCCTTCTGCGACAATGTCAATGGGGCGCGAAAGAGTATGCGGCATACGAGCGATGGTGCGGATATTGTGCGTGACGTCTTCTCCAGTCGTACCATCACCACGAGTCGCGGCTGTCACGAGTTTCCCCTTCTCATAAGTAACCACAATCTTTAACCCATCGATCTTGAGCTCGAGCGCATACGTCTGTGGTGCACCGCTTCCCTTGCGCACACGCTCATCGAACGCACGAATGTCATCCTCCGTGAACGCATCATTAAATGACCACTGCGGCACCTGGTGCCGCACTTTCTTTAGAAACGGGACTGGTGCGCCAGCGACTACCTGCGTTGGCGAGTCGGGCGTGACAAGCTCAGGATACTGTTCTTCAAGAAGAGCGAGCTCGTACTTGAGCGAGTCGAGCGCTTCTGGTGAGAGTGGTGAGAGATCCTGTTCGTGTTGGAGCGCACGATACTTAGTGATCGTGCGCTGCAGCAACTCAGCTCGCTCACGAAGCTCTTTCGGGGCTTTCATGGGCACAGTATAGCTGATTTCCTTCCCGGCAGCTCTGCCTAAAAAACTAGTAAAATGCCTTCAAACCGCGCGACACAACGCGGCTCCCGCTCGCGACAGCAGCACACGAGACGTCATATCCCTGTACGAAAATGTACGTTTTATTAACGGATCCTTGTTTAGGTTTATACACGGTCACATCAGCACAACGCGTATTCGAGTCGAGTGAAATTCTTTGTGAATCCACTAATTGTTGCGCTCCATAGGTGTATCCGGGACGTTGGACAGTTGAATCACCGCACGTAATGAGAGCAGGTGGATTCCCGCCACTGTGCGAATTGTAGTCGAACAGATTCAATTGCTGATCAGCATACAGCGCGCATTCAAAAGCAGCGTCCGCCGCATAAAACGCATAGCCCGACTCCACAGCGACAGAAGAGAGCAGTGTCTGTTTGTACGCAAGTGAGCCAAGTGCAAGCCCAAACGTGAGCATCACCGACATAAAGATAAGTGCAATCAAAAGTGCGAACCCTCTATCGTTCGGGTGCATGTGCAGGGAATCATGATGGAAGCGGGTTATTGCCATGGTGTCAGATGATCAGAAACAGTCGTAGTGTACAGCGTTCCGTGATTACTCCACGTTACTTTCGAGACGATTTTTTCTTCAGTAGGCGTAAGAGCGATCGCTTGGATTGTACGCGTGAAGATTGTCTTCGTTGCGCCGAGGAGTGAACTCTGCTGCGTGTACAGACCATTTGCGAGATACAGCGGCGTGCACGAGCTCCCCGAACACGTTGCAAGAGACTCGCCAACGCCCGTCCCCATCGGAACGGTCGGGTATGTATCAAGCGTGCATAGAGAGGCAACACACTTCGTTATAGATGCACTGTCTGATCCGGACAGGAAGTTCGTCCACGCTGTGCTCGAGACGGTGGGACCATTTGCAGCATACGCAGCAAGATACTCATCGTCACGCATCGCTCGTACATACTCGATACCCTCTTGTGCAAGATAGACGGCCGTCAGATTATCTCGAGAGATCTCAGCTGCTACGAAGGCCCTGTCGGCACCGTAGAGTGGACCTGCTACCGCAAGCGTGACGATCGCCACTGCGATCAGCGTCTCTACGAGAGTAAATCCTTGCTCGGATGAAGAAGGTAGCCTACTCATAGATCAGAGCCGCGCATCGTTGCGCCAGTTTGAATAGTAAAGTTCTGTGCTGGCTTCCCTGGTCCAGCTTGGGTGGTGCCTGAAATGCTTACCGTCACCCGTGCCTGTTTCGTATCTCCAGATGAGAGAGCCGGCGTATCAAACGCATAAAATGTCAGTCCGGTGATGGTTACCGAGAGCGGATCAGTGAGCGAGCTGTCTTGACCGTTCACTAGTTGATGAATAGCTCCGCCTGACAGACTGTACGTCACCGTTCTCGAA
>JAKAIP010000057.1 GCA_021825025.1 bacterium | reverse complement strand
GGCCCGGCAAGGTAATATCTGCACCGGAAATCTTTTTCGGGCCTTTTACGGAAAGGGTTACCGTCTGTGTATCCCCACTCACAATTTCAAAGCGCAATTTTTTGAGGTTGAGCAGGATAGTGACAACATCTTCGCGGACCCCGTTCATGGTTGAAAATTCATGATCCACACCCTCGATGCGCACGCTGGTAATGGCTGCTCCTGGAAGTGAGGAAAGAATGATGCGACGCAGACTGTTGCCAATCGTGTGCCCATATCCAGGATAAAAACCGTCTATCTCATAGACACCTTCATATTCCCCTTCGGAAACAATGCGCGGCTTGCTCGGAAGCGCTATAGAGTACTCCATCATAACTCAATCGTTGAATACTAGATAAATAATAAAAACTATCGACTATAAAATTGAATAGTCTTCGCAGCATCAAATGCCGCTTCTGCCTCGCCTACACCTGGCCTTGCCTGAATTGTCACTGCAAAACCGCTTTCATCACCGGAAAGCCACATCGGCAGGGTTTGTTCCACTGCTACCTCCTTGCGATTCGCAAAGAGCGGGCTTATGCGGCTTTCCTGTCGAATAGCGACAACGTCTCCCATTGTGACACAATAAGACGGTATTGTCACTCTTCGACCGTTGACAGTGATATGACCATGAGAGACTGCTTGCCGAGCGGCACGGCGTGTCTTAGTGAAGCCGCTTCGGAAGACCACATTATCAAGGCGCGATTCCAACCGAGAAAGGAGAGTGCCGGTACTATCACTTCCCTTCTTTTCCATTGCTTCATGCACATAGCGACTGAACTGGCGTTCAGAGAGTCCGTACATAAAGCGGGCTTTTTGTTTTTCAAGCAACTGAGCGCCGAATTCACTGCCGCCACGCTTTACTCGGCGTGGAGAACGCGTTTCTGCAAGTTGAAACTTTTGGGTTTGGCATTTTTCAAATACCGAGGCACCGAGGCGTTTACAAATTTTATACTTTGGTCCGATGATCATATGGATGTTATACGCGACGCGGTTTTGGCGGCCGAGGGCCGTTATGCGGCACAGGGGTAATATCTTTAATGGATTGTATTTGAATACCTTTCGTACTGAATGCACGAACAGAAGATTCCCGACCGGCTCCTACGCCTGAAATAATTACTGCTACCTCTTTGACGCCCATAGCATTTGCTTTGTCGCCGATTAGTTCTCCCACTTTTGCTGCTGCAAACGGCGTACCTTTCTTTGCGCCGGAAAATCCCAGGCTACCGCTGGAAGACCATACCACCATATTTCCTGCGGTATCTGTAAGACTTACTTTGGTATTGTTGTATGTCGATTCAACGTGAAGGATCCCTGTTTCCAGTTTGCGTCGAGGCGTACGACCAGAGGCGCCGCGTTTGCCGCTGTCCATGTCTCCTCCTTTTTTGACTATTCGTTTCTTACCCATAGGAATACCGGTGATTTATACAATAAATACTATGTCTTTTCAACTTTTCGGCGGCCAGATCCCATCGTCTTGCGAACATTTCCTCGCACGGTGCGAGAGTTTGTCTTAGTCCGCTGTCCGCGAGCAGGGAGATGTCTGCCGTGGCGCATACCTCGGTAGGATTGAATGTCTTTGAGGCGCTTCACATTTCCTGCAACTTCTCGTTTGAGATCGCCTTCCAGTTTAAAAGTTTCAATGATCGATCGGAGTGTTCCTTCTTCTTCCGAAGAAAGTTCTTCTGTCTTGCGCATCGGATCAATCTTTGCCTGCGCACATATCGTTTTTGCGCGTGATTGGCCAATACCGTACAAGCTCGTCAGTGCGAACATGAGGCGCTTTTGATTAGGAATAGTGATACCGCTGATACGCATAGTTTGATTACAAAAATATTATCCCTGCCGCTGCTTGTGGCGAGGATTAGTGCAAATGATACGCAGCTGTCCTTTTCGTCGAGCGAATTTGCAGTGCGCACATCGAGGTTTAATAGAAGCTTTTACTTTCATATGAGTTAGAGCCGGCGAACAATCCGGCCCTTGCCGCCATATGGATCCAACTGCAGAACAACGCGATCCCCTACCAGCACCTTGATGCGGTGGAGGCGCATTTTTCCAGCAAGATAGGCAAGCAACGTTTCTTTCGTTTCGTCCAACTGGACGCGAAATAAGGTATTGGGCAGAGCCTCTTCGACCGTGCCTTGTACTTCCGATGCTTCTTTATCCATTCTGAACGACGCTATGCATACTACTGTACAGATTGTTATGTGTCAACGCTTTTTTCCGTTCATCACTGTGGAGACATGACGGTGATGGTCAGTTTCTGGGGATTGGTGGGAAAATGCGATTCCCAAAACGGTCGTACTTGCGCTTTCGCCTGTTCCACCGCGGGGGCAAATGATTGAATGATAGTTTCAAAGGATGATTTCGGCTTACCTAGTAACGCCTGGGCTACCGCATTCTGATCAATCTGCCATACGATAGTGACTGGGTTTCCTACAAGCAGAGAAAGCGGGCCAAGTGTTTTTCCAGGGCTTACCCCCAAAGAAATAGAAAGCGTTTCCGGATGTGCGAAGGTAACTGGTTCATTGTTGTAGGTAGGAATAGTCTGCTTGGCAACTGCGGCAGCTAAGTCGGTGTCCCGAACAATCGCCGCTATACCGGTCGCACTCTGCGCAAAAGTGATCGACGTATCAGGATTTTGCGTCTGCGCAATATCGGTATAGGAGACTTGCAATGTGCCGGGAATAAGACTGAACCCTGGTGGAATACTACTGTTCACCGCTGTCGATACGCCGCTATCCAATGATTGCTTCAGGTTCGCCTCAGCCGTGGTCAGGTCAGCAGGTGCCACTGTTGGTTGATTGCCAATAAAACCACCGGAGATTGAACCTTGTGATTGAGCATATACGGTCGTGTACTCTGGTGTATTTTTCAGCCCAGGGATTGTAAACGATGTGGTACTTGCAAGATTATATGCGCTGCCAGGACCATCGGCATATATGGTCGCAGAAACCGTACCAGGTTGCAGACCTGTACTAGTCCTTGTGGCGCCAGGCACAGTTACTGGCGCATGAATGCGGTAAATGTCTCCACTGGGCGCTGCAAAACGAGTGTTAGTAATAAGTTTCTGCGGTTTAGTGCTATAGGCGTTGTAGATAGTAATTATACCGGTCGCTGATTTCACTACATGCTGCGTACCGGATGCAGAAGCGCTAGTAGTAGCAGATCGAGTAACAGAAAGGGTTTGATACGCAAGTGTGCCGTTTCCTGCGTCAGGCTGGGCAGTAATGGCTCCGGTTGTATTGACTGTTTGCGTATGCGGGTACAGCGTTACCGTTGTATTTTCAAAAAAAGCAGAAAATACTACCCCTGCAAGGGCACATACCAACAGAATGCCAAGGATCCATAAAATGTTCCGGAAGAAAGGAGTTCGAGAAGGGCGTCTTGAGGAAGGTGGTGTTTGGCGAGGTGGTATCGGATGGTTTGTATTAGTGCTAATAGGAATATTGCGAATGGAACGCTCCCGTGGAGGAATCATGTCTTGCATAAGAAAATTATACACGATGCATACTGCACGCAAACAATGCTTCCAGTAGCAACATTACGTCTGAACGTTCGTTCTTTGCTTGGAAATAAGGGGTAAACTGCGATGCGCGCAATACACGCACAGTCCCCCCGCCGCTACAAAGTGATGCAATTGCCGGAGAGTCTGCTATCGCTCTAGCCAACCATTCGCCATATGGTTCTTGGGCAATAATGAAAAAATGTTTTACTTTCCCCTCTTCCACAAGAGATCGTGCAACGACATAGAGTTGTTCCAGAAAATGGTCTTGTACAACGGCGAGTGTTTCTGAAAGGTATGCTGGAGAAAGCTGGAGTGCAGAAGTCACTTCATTTGGACGCATTCCTGCATGCACCTGCAGAGTACGATCTATTGTGCGTGTTCCTGTCGGAAAAGTTGCTCTTCCAAGGATACGCTCACCTTGGTGCACAATAAGCTCTGATAGCTCTCCGTTTACAATGCATAGCGCACTCGTTTCGTTAGGATAAAACAACGCCATCGTATTGGCAGTCGCCACGCTACTGGTATGGAACGATACAGATACTCCATCAAACTGCTGTGCACCGAGGCGCTTAAGTTTTGTGGTTAATATTCGCGGAGCGACCGTGCGGTATTCTTGTGGGGCGGAAATCATAAATTCGCTCCACGGGGCTCCAAGAAAGAAAAGGATGCGTTCTATGTCTGCATTGATATTGAGTGATGGATGCAAGCGTATACGAGCTGCCACCTCGCTTATATGCAACAATCCCTCTTGTACCGATTGTTCTGCGTGAGCAAGTAGTGCGGCGCCATGCACTTGTTCTTTATAGGGAAATGGAATTCTTTTTTCTGCAAAAAATTGAGGAGAAGAATGGGCAGAAAGATGCACGAGTCCAGTGCCAACAGTACCATTTTCAACGTCAACGATAGCAATGGTTTTTCCTGATGATTTTGCAGTAAAGAGAGGCATGTTTACACCATTATATAACGCATATGTGCATCTATGATCCATTACTCAGGGTTGCTTTTATTCGGCGGATTCCTCCTCCGACCCCCTCCTCTTTCTGAATGGTAAATATACCGAGTTCGCCCGTATGGGAAACATGCGGTCCACCGCAGAATTCAATAGAAAAAGCTTTTTCAAAGCACGGCTCCTCTATAGTCGCTTCTTTTGGTCCAACAGAATAGATTGTTACCCGATCCGGATATACCGCCCCAAATTCATGTTCTGCATGTAATGCTTCCGCTTGCGTCTTTTCCATCTCGCTTTTAATAACTGGAAGATCTTCCTGTATTACAGTGTTCACCATACGCTCGATTTCTTCTTTTTGTGCATCAGTAAGCTTCTGTCCGTATGAAAAATCAATGCGTAACCGTTCTTGAGTAATGTTACTACCACGTTGCTTTACTTCTGGACCCAGTACCAGCTGTAATGCCCGAAGTAAAAGATGGTGCGCAGTATGTAAGCGAGTCGTCTGTTCTGAAGTATCAGCCAATCCTCCTTTGAATTTCTTTTCTGCGCCTTTGCGAGAAAGATCTTGATGCTCACGCATACGCGCATGGAATGTGTCCACATTGACTCGTATCCCTTCTTCTTGCGCTACTTCCTGTATCATCTCCAAAGGAAATCCATGCGTGGTTACTAATGTAAATAACAAGTCGGCAGGGAGATCATTCGACGTTCTGTTTTGCTTCCATGCATTGAATAGTCCTATACCCCGTTTAAGCGCAGTACGGAATTGTTTTTCTTCTTCTTCCACCGC
>JAKAIP010000056.1 GCA_021825025.1 bacterium | reverse complement strand
ACTGGTCGCAAGAGGACATCGGATAACCGAGCATGGCGATATGAGCATTGCTGATCTGACGTTAGCGATACCGGGTAAGGACGCGCTTGTCATGCGATTAAGTTCTCCCGCTGAGGACATCACTGCAATATTCGGTGAGTATCGTGTCCGACTCGTCGAGCTCGGCTGGAATGGCAAGACCGCTTCTCTTAGTATCGAGAAAGTATCGTAAACGGTTTGTGGCTATGTAGCCTGAGTGCCCTGGGGAGCCAGGGGGTAGGAATAGTGTTCTCGTAGGTAAGCGATAATATCGTCTGATTCATACATTTCGACGTTGCGGTCACTATCGACGAGATAGGGAACCTGCCGCTTCCCGCCACGAGCTACCAGCTCAGCGGCGACGACTTCGTCGGCGATATTCTTTTCTTCAAAAGAGAGACCAAGTTCTTCGCGTACGGCGAGCACCTTATGACAGAAAGGGCAGCCGTCTTTTACGTAGAGGGTTAACATAACACTCAGCATAGCACTCCTTGGGGTAAAAACGCCCACGGCGCCAGAGGCGCCGTGGGCAAGTTACTTCTGTACCGATTTATTGCGTAAGGGCACCAGGTACAGAATTCCCGAACCCGTTGCCACCCCAGCCGCCCTGCATCATACGATAGCCGTAGCCATACCCCCCGCCGATAGAAGCGCGGATCTCACCAAATTCAAATCCACACCAAAAGACGAAAATCAGGACGATAATCGCCGCGAGTGCACGTACTGCCATGTGCTTGCGGCAGTGCATGTGTTTCATATCACCATTTTTGCCGCATTCACAGTGTTCTGTATCCATCATAATCAAAGTTACCTTAGTACTAAGGCGAGACACCTCGCTCCCTCCATTCTACCGCAGTAGAGAAAAGTTGTTAGGAGGGTTATTTCGCTGAGGCGGGTTTCAGGATATCCCACATATGCGGATCTTCACCGCCATCGAGTTTGAAAATAGCGACGCCGCGTACGCCGAGTGAGCGTGCGAGTGCTACTTTCTCTGCAATGGCTTCAGCATCGCTCCACCAGACGATGTGTTGCGGCTCGAGGGCGGTGACTGCATCAGCAAGGGCAGGGGTCGTTGTCGGGGTGTACATAAAACTCAGTTCCCCCGCGCTGTTTCGTTTCGGGGTAATGCCAAGCTCTGCAGCGAGGGTTGTCGCATAGCTCGGATTTAATGCCCAGTTGATATCGTACCGATAGCCCTGCTGGAGCGGGATAACGTCATACTCATACCCATAGGTAGGGATACCGATGACGAGCTTCTTTTTTGAAATAAATTGAGATGCGAGAGTAATCACTTTCTGTACCCACTTCGTATCCGCGACCGGAATGTATGGTTTGCCGTTTGCGGCGGCATTAAGGCGGATATCTCCGGCCCCCTGGTCATAGGTCATAATTTGTACTCGATCGCAGTACTTGTTAATGGCAACATAATCGTCAGCATAGACGAGTTTTTTGGGTATGACGCTAAATGCAGACGCGGGTGGCGTCCGAGCCTCAATACTGCAGTAAACGAATTTTTGTCCCATGCGGGCATAGAGTCCCTGTAAGAATAGGGAGAAGTACGGGCGAGTGGCGGCAGGCTTGTTTTCGAAATCGATGTTAATACCATTAAATCCCTGCTCTTTTGCAAGGGTGGCAATACGAGTCTCAAGTGCTCGCCGTGCCGGACCCGATTTCAGAATTCGCTCCATAGCAGCACTGTTACTCCACATCACGGTCGGGATCATTTTTACTTTCTCGGCTTTAGTAGTGAGTCGGAGCAGAGAGGCAGTTGAGGTCGAGGAGGTGGCGTCAAATCCGAAAGCATCGAAGAGCGAACCATCATTCTGGACGATATAGCCGAAGGGCATAACGGCAGTGAAATCTTGCAAGTGGGGAATCACATCGATCGTGCCGGTCGCTTCGCGCCAGTACGGGATCCACCCCGAGATCTCGAGTTTTGGTGCAGCGCGGGTTGTACCCGGGAGGACGAGTAGACAGGCGAGAACGAGAAATAAGAAACGATACATCTTCCCATCCTACCATCTGCTACAGTACAGGCATGTCACAGTATCAGTATGGAGTCCTCGCGCTCATAGCGCTGGGGGTGGGAGCGGCACTTCTTTTCTTGTCTCAGACAGGATCGACGACAGCACTTCGCACGGTCCCCGCGGAGTTTGGCGGAGTGTCCTTGAATGTTGAGTTTGCCACGACGACCGCGGATCGTGAGAAAGGGCTCGGTGGACGAGCTGCACTACCAAACAATTACGGCATGCTGTTTGCTTTCCCAAAGGACAGCCTCTATGGGTTTTGGATGAAAGATATGCTCGTACCCATCGATATCTACTGGCTTAATTCTCAAGGACAAGTTGTCTATATGCTGCAGGATGTCGCAACCTCGTCGTATCCAAATGTCTTTTATCCCACAACCCCGGCTCGCTATGTCCTTGAAACCGCGGCTGGGTTTGCTCGCGTGCACCATGTAGTAGCGGGCACGGCGCTATTGTTGAAAAATTTCCCAATCGTTTCGAAGTAGCACTGTCCACAGTGTGTTTCGGGGAGGGAGGAGTACACTTATGGATATCCAGAATTATTCATCATCCACCATCTCGCCTATGCCAAAAGTTGCTAAAGTTTCTGCTCGTACGAAGGCTGTTCCCGTCGTCTCAAAACCAGCGGAAGCACCTGTGTCGAAGGAGACAAAGCGTTATCGCGAGATGATCCCCCAGATTGAGAAACGTGATGGCAGGTTGGTCCCGTTTGATTTCGATAAGATTGTCACAGCGGTGTGGAAGGCCATGATGGCGGCAGAGGAGGGAAGTCAGGAGGATGCCGTGCTTGTGGCGCATCAGGTGGCTGGTGAGCTCGGACGATTTGCGAAGAAGTATAAGAGCTTCCTTCCAACCGTGGAGGGTATGCAGGACTCAGTCGAGAAGTATCTTATCGTCAATGATTATGTGAAGGCGGCAAAGTCCTACATCTTGTATCGCGATAAGCGTGCTCAACTACGCGCAGCGCACGTCGACGTTCCTGCTCACGTACGAAAACTTGCAGAGGAAAGCAAGAAGTATTTCGAAGGAAATACTCTGGGAGAGTTCGTGTATCTGCGTACGTATGCGAAGTGGATTCCTGAGGAAGGTCGTCGCGAGACATGGATTGAGACAGTTGATCGCTATATCAACTTTATGCGCGAGAATCTCGGCAATAAGCTTACCGAGAAAGAGTACGCTGAAATACGTATGGGCATTTTGAAGCAAGAGGTTATGCCTTCGATGCGTTTGATGCAGTTTGCAGGTGAGCCGGCACGTCGCTGCAATACGTGTGCCTATAACTGCACGTTCACCGCGCCAACGAAACTGACGGATTTTGCTGAGATCATGTATCTCTCCATGCAGGGGTGCGGTGTCGGATTCGCGGTAGAGAGTCAGAACATCGAACAGTTCCCGCAGATCATGAAGCAGACGGGCAAGAAGCTCCCGGTGCACACTGTGGCTGATTCGAAAGAGGGGTGGTGTGATGCGCTCACGCTAGGCATTACGACATGGTACGCAGGTTCAGATATTGATTTCGATTACTCGCAGATTCGTCCAGCCGGTGCTCGTTTGAAGACCATGGGTGGCAAGGCATCTGGCCCAGAGCCACTCCGTTCGCTCCTTGCGTTTGCCCGGGAGCGCATCTTCTCTCGCCAGGGTCGTCGCCTACGTTCTATCGACGTGCACGACATCATTTGTAAGATTGGGGAGTGTGTGGTGGCTGGCGGCGTGCGTCGCACCGCAATGATCTCACTCTCCGACCTCGATGATAGTGATATGCGTGACGCGAAGAAGGGACAGTTCTATATGACCGATCCGCACCGCGCAGTCGCGAATAACTCGGCTGTGTATGAGGCGCAGCCAACCAACACGGAGCTCATGGATGAATGGATCGCTCTTATGAAAAGCGGCAGTGGCGAACGCGGGATTTTCAATCGCGGCGCACTCGCAGAGACTTTGCCGAAGCGACGCGTGGATTACTTTAAGGAAATTGGATTTATTGGAGAAGACGGTGTTGTTCGCGGGCCGATCGGCACGAATCCGTGTGCGGAGATTATCCTGCAGTCAAAGCAGTTCTGTAATCTCTCTGAGGTTATTGCTCGTGCAGACGACACGGAAGCATCGCTGCTTCGGAAAGCGCGCCTCGCCGCGATTATCGGCACCTATCAATCGTCGCTCACTAAGTTCAACTACATTTCGAAAGAGTGGACTGACCATAACCGTGCAGAGCGCCTCTTGGGTGTCTCGATCACTGGACAGTGGGATTCCCCGGCTGTGCGTGTTCCCGAGGTGATGCAGAAAGTGCGCGATATGGCGGTGAAAACGAACGTCACGTATGCAAAGCGGTTTGGTGTGGAGCGCTCGATGTCAGTCACTGCGGTGAAGCCTTCAGGGACGGTGTCGCAGACTTTCAACTGCTCCTCAGGTATCCATCCGCGCCATGCGCCATATTACATTCGCCGCGTGCGCATTAGCGCAACCGATTCGCTCTTCAAACTGATGCGCGATCAGGGCGTGCCGTACTATCCAGAAGTCGGACAATCGATGGAGGACGCCAACACCTATGTGCTTGAGTTCCCAGTGAAGTCCCCGGACCACTCAAAGGAGGCGCGATTTAAAGATGATCTCACGGCGATTGACCAACTCGAGTACTGGAAGCGAGTGAAGCTGAATTACACGGAACACAATCCTTCAGCAACCATCTCGGTCGGCGAAGATGAGTGGATCTCAGTCGTGGATTGGGTCCAGAAGAACTGGAATATCATCGGTGGACTCTCGTTCCTCCCACGAAGTAATCATGTGTACCGTCTTGCTCCGTACGAGACGATTACGAAAGAAGAGTATGAGGCGCGTATGTCTCGATTCCCTGAAGTGGATTACTCAAAACTCAGTGCGTATGAGCGCCAGGACGAGTCAGACATGAAGCGTGAACTCGCCTGTGCCGGCGGTACGTGCGAAATAATGTAACGAAAGTAAGCGTTTAAAATGAGAAAACCCACAGCAGGAGCGTGGGTTTTCTCATTTTATTGTAGACCAGGCCGATAAGCCGAATTCTGTCGTGGGCGATCATTTATCTGGGCTCGTGATTACTCACGGGCTCGAGCGGCACTCCTGACCGAAGTTAGGCACGGCCTTGCATGCGGGTAAGGATTTGGTCGTTTCATCTCTTCGGTCACCCGAAGGCTCGTCTCGAGCGTCTTGCGACGCCCGAGACGCTTCCTTTCTTTCGTCGGAAGCGTCTCTGTAGGCACCTCTATCCTCGCGGACGATGGGCGTTACGC
>JAKAIP010000055.1 GCA_021825025.1 bacterium | reverse complement strand
CGAATTTGAGAATGAGTACATCATCACTTCACACCTGCTCGATGCGGTGAAGAAGATAAACAGCATTGAGGACGACGAGGCACTTTCTGTCTTGCGCGAAGTAAAGAAGATTGATACTAACGGAGCGTTCCTGCAGGCGCTTCGATATGGTGTTAACCTCAAGGATCCACAAACAGGGAAGATGCGTGATTACTTCATCGTCGACTTCGATACGCTCGAGAATAATCGCTTCGTCGTCACGAACCAGTTCTATTTCGAAGGCAATGCCGAGAACATCCGCCCGGACATCATGATATTCCTCAACGGCCTGCCGGTAGTCGACATCGAAGCGAAGAGCCCAACGGCCTCGACGAGCGTCGATTACACAAATGCCGTCGGACAGCTGAAGCGCTATGAGCGCAATGCATTCAAGCTCTTCTGGCCAAATTGTTTCAATGTTGCAACGGACGGGCTCAAGACAGTGTACGGTGCTACCTACGCCCCGGCTCAGTATTTCCTTGAATGGAAAGACGAGGAGCTTGAGAAGACTGAAGGAGGTAATCTCGAGATGACCCTGGTGTCGCTCCTCGAGAAGTCGCGTCTGCTCGACGTGATTCAGAACTTTATCGTCTTCGAGAAGGAGAAGGAGCAGACCATCAAGAAGGTGGCGCGATACCAGCAGCTCCGGGCGACGAACAAGATCGTCGAGCGCGTGCTTGGTGGCGAGAAGAAGCGCGGTCTTATCTGGCACACTCAAGGATCGGGGAAGTCGCTCACCATGTTCTTCACGGCATGGAAACTGCGCTTTGATAAGGCGCTCAAGAACCCGAAGGTTTTCATCCTGGTTGATCGTATCGACCTTGATGACCAGATCTACACAACTTTCATAAACTGTGGCGGCAAGAACGTCGTTCGGGTGGATTCTCGTGTAGACCTCGAGAAGAAGATAAAATCGCCCGAACGCGGCATCTTCATCTCAACTATCCAGAAGTTCGCTGAGCTTGGCGACGACGTACAGAATCTCGACGAGAATGTCATCGTGCTCTCTGATGAGGCGCACCGCGACAACGAAGGAGTATCCGCGATCAACTTGCGCCACGCACTCGGAAATGCGTTCTTCTTCGGCTTTACGGGTACGCCTATCGACCGGCTCACGCTCAATACCCACCGTAATTTTGGCGAAGAGGGGGAGCGCTATCTCGACTACTACTCAATCAAGCAGGCCATCGAAGACGGCGCTACATTGCCGGTGACTTATGAGGCTCGACTCTCTAAGTTTTTCATCGACGAAGAGAAACTTGATCAGCAGTTCGGAGAACTCACTGCCGACCTCTCCGATAAGGAGAAGGATGCAATTGCGAAGAAGTACGGCAAGAAGGAGGCTATAGTGAAGCTCGACCGCCGTATGGAAGCAATCGCTCGCGACATCGTCGAGCATTATCGCCTCTATGTTGAACCTTCAGGATTCAAGGCGCAGATCGTCTGCTATGATCGCGAGGCGACGGCAAAGTATAAAAAGCTCATCGACGAGCTTGTGCCCAAAGAGTGGTCGGAAGTTGTGTATTCTGCGGGCGACCCGAACACCGATACTGAGGATCTACGCAAATACAACACGAGCAAGGCGAAACGTGAGGAAGTAATCGCCCGGTTCAAGGATCCGACGAGTCCACTTAAGTTCCTCCTCGTCTGCGACATGCTCCTAACTGGCTTCGACGCGCCTGTCGAACAGGTAATGTATCTTGATAAACCACTTTGGGATCATAATCTCCTTCAGGCAATCGCTCGCACCAACCGCGTCTATCCAAATAAGGGGGCAGGGAAGGTTATCGACTACTACGGAATCACTCGCAGTCTCTACAAAGCTCTCAACTTCGACGAGAGTGTTGTTGATTCAGCCATGCTCAACATCGATAAACTCAAGGAGGAATTCGTCGAACTGATCGAGGAGACCATGCGTCTCTTCGAAGGTGTGAACATCGAGGATCCGTCGATCGAGAACCTGCGCCGTTGCCTCAAGATCTTTGCCGAGAACGAGGACAAGCAGAAGTTCTTCCGGGAGAAGTACGCACGGCTCAAGATGCTCTTCGAGATCCTCTCACCGGACCCGTTCCTCAAGGAGCATGTGCGCACCTTCGAGTGGCTCACGAGCGTGTATCTCGCGTTTGATAAGGAGTATGGAATTGCGAACTCAGACGCCGAGCTTCTTGCGGAGTATGGCGAGAAGGTGAAGCAGCTCATCCAGCAGCGCGTCGACTACGAAGGTATCACCAAGAACTTCCGCGAGCTCAACATCAACGACCTTTACGTGATGGAGCGGCTCAACAAGATGGACGATGAAGAGAAGGCGCTCAACCTCGAGAAGATGCTCAAGCAGGAGATCTCGATCAACGTCGATACCAACCCGGCGTACAAGAAGTTCAGCGAACGGCTCGCGACCATCCGCAAGGAGTTCGAGCAGCACCAAATCGACCTCTCCGAGCGCATCAAGCGGTACCAGGAGCTCATGGCTGACATAAAGAAGAAGAGCGAAGAAGCGAAAGAACTCGGCTTTACGCTGAAGGAGTACGGCCTTTTTGTCGTGTCCGAGGAATATCTCGAGGGCGACAAGGACGCCATCCGTGAGTTCATTCAAGACATGACGAGACGATTCGAGGATGTCCTCGATGAGGGGTGGCAGGATTCCTCAAAGAGGGAGGAATTCCTGAAGGAGATAAAGCGCATCATTCAGGAGCTCGTCCTCAAGGAATACAAAGGTCGCGTCAAAGTATCAGACTTCCATAAATACCTGAATCGCCTGGTCGACATCGTGCTCAAGAAGTTCTAGCCATGAAAAAACAGATTGCTCTTCAAAATCGAAAGATCACCTACACGCTCAGAAAGAGTGAACGAGCTCGAAGGATGCGGCTCGCGGTGTACTGTGACGGGTCGGTCGTAATCACGACCCCGTTCGACCTTAAAGAGTCAGTCGCTGAGAAGTTCATTCGCGAGAAGTCAGAGTGGCTTTTTAAGAAGCTCGAGTTTTTCAAACAATTCCAAGGGAAGGCGGTGGCACGAATGAGTAAGGCAGACTACCTTAAGCATAAAGACGCTGCGTACGCGCTTGCGGTGGAACGGGTGAATCACTTCAACGCCACCTACGACTTCACCTTCAATCAGATAAACATCAAGAACCAGAAGACCCGATGGGGAAGTTGTTCAAGAAAGGGGAACCTGAACTTCAATTACAAGATTCTTTTCCTGCCCGTCGAAGCCCGGGATTACGTGATCGTCCACGAGCTTTGCCATTTGCGTGAGTTCAATCACTCGAAGAAATTCTGGGCGCTCGTCGCCAAGGCCGTCCCGGATTATGCGATGATCCGGCGGAATTTGAGGGAAAGCGGCGTACTATTCTATTAACTATGGACCCCGAAGATATTCTTGAGCTTGTAAAAGAAGGAGTCGTCGAACCCGACCAGATCGAGGACTTTGAGAATCTTGATCCTGAGATCCAGGAGCTCGTCGCCGATGGCGACCTCGATATGGACGAGGCCGAAGACCTCTAATCTCCAGAGTTGATAAGCCTCTTCGCAACCCCGCGAATCTAAGCTAGGGTCTACACCGATAGCTGGTTTCGAGCTATCATGTACCTGTTCGACACACGAATAAAAGCCTGTAGTGGGCAGGGCCTAAACCCGGCAAGGTATTGCCAGGCATGGCCCAAAGACCAATCACGACTAGAAAACCCGTCATTAGGGGTTGTCGTGATTGGCCATATCGGGAAACCGGTATGGGGCCGCAAGGCCCACCCTAGTGGCGGGTTTTGTGCTGCCCGCGCCAGGGATTACTCGCGTAATCCTAAGCAACATGGAAAGTGAAGAAAAGAAGCCTGGCAACAAGCAGAAGACATCTGACGTTGCCAACGCAATCGGAGCAGGCATAGTGATTTTGATGGTGTGGTTTTTGTGGTCGGCCCTTTTCTCTGGTGGCTCTTCGAGTGCTCCGGCTACCGCGGCAGTTACGCCGCCGTCTCAGTCGAACAGTGCTCCCGCGGCAACGACAAAATCACAAACCGAAACCACCTCGCAAGCAGCGCCATCGGTCGCATCTGGGTCGTGTGCTCAGGCTGCCCACGCTGCATTTCAGAAGGTCGTCGCGCTCTACACGACCGCCTATCAGGACGGGAAGCAGGCACTCGGCACAACCCAGTATCCCAATGCTTCAGCAGGTCTGCAGGCCATGACGGTGCCGGGATCTGCCGCGAGCAACTTCTCAGGCTGGCACAAGACATGGAACAGCCAGGAGCAATCCCTCTACGATCTGATTGTTAAGTCGTATAGCACTGCATCAGACTGCTACTACAACAGCAATCAGACCGAACCCGACGTTCTCGGGAACTGGCGCGACGATACCGCGCAGCTCGATAGCGATATCAGCGCGTGGGGATCCGATGCGACGGACTGGCAGGTGCGCGCCAAGCCGACCTCAGTGCTCACTCAAGACGAAGCGAACATTAGCGCCGACCTCACTGCTATCCAGAAAGATCTGAGCGCACTCAAATAGCGCGTATGTTCAAGTACGCGCTCGCGGCCCTTGCTGGGCTGATTCTTCTTGCGACGATCGGTGCGGCGCAGCACCCGCTGCCGGCTCCTGCGTCGGTTGTGCAAACGGTAGCGACGACGAGCACGGCGAGTGCCGCATCACCACAACCCCAGAAGGCCACACTAAATACGCCGACCGCGTCGGTTTCATCAGTGCCTCCCGTAACGCAGCCAGTTGCAACCACTTCAACAGCCTTCGCGTATGGCGTCCGAACCAAGACGAGCGGCTGTACGGCCAACCAGGCGCTCCCGGACCGCGTTTGTTCGCCGGGCGACGTTCTCACTACCGACACGAGCACCGTGTGCGTCTCCGGCTACACGCAGACAGTTCGCAATGTGCCAGACAGCGAGAAGCAGGTGGTGTTCGCCGAGTACGGCATTCCGTGGTCCGAGCACGCCAACTACGAAGTCGATCACATCATCAGTCTCGAGCTTGGCGGCAGCAACGACGTCTCGAACCTGTTCCCGGAGTCGTATCTCATCCAGTACAACGCGCACGTGAAGGATGGACTCGAGAACCACCTGCACAGCCTTGTGTGCAGCGGCGCACTCCCGATCGCTACCGCTCAAGCCGAAATCTCCTCCGACTGGGTGGAGTACTATCTCGCCTGGAAGGGAGGTACGGAGCCGCCGGTCCCCACGACTACGACAGCCACCACGCAATCCGCGCCGGCACCAACCACAACCACCGCGCCCTCAGCGGCCGCCTATTACACCTCCTCCTACCATTCCGCTCAGTACTACTACCCGGCCTCCTGCTCGGCATGGAAG
>JAKAIP010000054.1 GCA_021825025.1 bacterium | reverse complement strand
CGCTCCAGATCCCGGGTATGCACAATCGGTATAATGCAGCGCTCGCGCTCGCGGCGGCGCGCGCACTTGGCATTGAGGATGGAGTGAGTCGTGCGGCGTTGGAGTCGTTCCGGGGCGTCCCAGGACGGCTTGAGCTTATTCGCGAGATCGAAGGCATTACAGTCTATAATGATACGACCGCCACGACACCTGACGCGACGCTTGCTGCACTGCGTGCGCTCGACACCGGGACGAAGAATATCATCTTAGTGATGGGGGGTGCCGATAAAAATCTGGATATGAATACGCTCTTGTATGAGGTACCGAATTTCGTGAAGCGTACTATTTTGCTTGCAGGGACAGGGACGAATCGGGTGCTTGAGTTCCTTCCCGAGGCCTCAGTTTTTGATGATCTGGCGAAGGCGGTCGCCGAGGCGTTTTTGGCGGCGGTGCCGGGTGATATTATTCTCTTCTCGCCCGCGTTTGCGTCGTTTGGGATGTTCAAGAACGAATACGATCGAGGCGATCAGTTTGTGGCACTCGTACAAGCGTATGAAAAATAATACGTTTACAAACATACATTTCGTCGGCATTGGTGGTATCGGTATGAGTGCGCTCGCGCAGCTCCTCGCGCACGATGGGGTTATCGTGACCGGATCGGATCGGAGCGCTGGGCCGACGACTGAGCTCCTTGAGTCGAAAGGGATTCACGTGCATATCGGTCAGCGAGCCGAGAACGTTACCGACGCCGCCGATGCGGTCGTGTATAGCGATGCAGTCGTCGAGGGATCGGAGGGGTACCCGGAGCGCTTGCGTGCGCGCGAACTAGGCATCCCAGAATTCTCGTATTTCCAGATGCTCGGCAAAGTGTCAGAAGGGAAGCGCACGGTCGCGGTCGCAGGCACGCACGGCAAGACGACCACAACCGGCATGCTCGCAAAGATTCTCATCGACGCGGGCACGTCGCCCACCGTCATCGTCGGCTCGATCACGAAGGACTTCGGCAGCAATTACGTCGCCGGCGACTCAGATCTCTTTGTCGTTGAGGCATGCGAGTACCGCGATCACCTGCTCGAGCTCTCGCCTGAGGTACTCGTCATCACGAATCTCGAATGGGATCATACCGACTGGTTCCCCTCGATCGAGGCGATGCAGGAGACCTTCCACAAGGCTGCCCGCGCGGTGCCGCAGCACGGGGCCATCATCACCAACCCGAACGACCCGATCATCGCCGCGGTTCTCTCCGACGCGCTCGCGCCTATCATCGACTACACGATCGAGCCGTCATATGACTTGAAGCTCACCGGACACTTCAACGTGCAGAATGCGCGCGCGGCCGCAGCGGCCGCGCGCTTCGCTTCGCCGAAGGCGACCGCCGACGTCATCGAGACGTCGCTCGCGGCATTTTCGGGCACCTGGCGCCGTTTTGAATACAAAGGGAAGACCGCGAACGGCGCGCTCATCTACGATGACTATGCTCACCACCCGACCGCCGTCCGTGAGACGATCAAGATGCTGCGGATGCAAACGCGCGGCAAAGTGTACGTGGCGTTCCATCCGCATCTTTTCAGCCGCACGAGAGATCTTTTCAATGATTTTGCCGTCGCGTTCGAGAATGCCGACAAGGTGTTCATTGCGCCCATCTACGCCGCGCGCGAAGTCGACGACGGCAGTGTGAGCAGCGAAAAGCTCGCTGCGGCCATCCGCGCGCGTGGCGTCGACGCGACCGCGCTTGATTTCGCTGCTATCGAAAAAGCGTTCGCCGAGGCGAGTCCCGGCGACGCGGTCATGACCATGGGTGCCGGTGATATTTATAAAGTCGCTGAGGCGATAGTAAAAAAGTAGACGACCTCCGAAGAGGTCGTCTGATGGGCGTTGCCCGAGTTCAAGAAGAGCGTTTCACCACTACCAAATTGCGTTTGCCCTTGTTGTCACCAACGCTCGTTTGCACGAAGCCGGGGTGAGAATCGAGCGTGTGCTCGACCCAGACTTTCCGCACGCCGGCCGTATGCGCTTGGCTCACGAACACTTGTTCGAGATTGAGATAGGTACTTCCGTTCCTCCGAATGATGCTGCCGGGCCATTGCGAATCAGCGATTGCAATGAGCGCGCGGTTGTATGTGCCGTGAGTCGGATGTGTGGGGCTGTGTTCGAAATTCTCCGGAGCTATCGAGAACAGCATTACCATGCTGATGTCGCGAGGCGAAATGTCTCGTGCCCGAAAGCGATTGACGATGAAGTCGACGATGCTCACGAATGCTCGAGAGCGCATCCCGCTGATGAAGAGACGATCAATGAGCGAATCGCGAGCGGCATGGGCGGCCACGAAATGCTCGCCACCAGAGGCGATGATGACCGGACAACCTGCCGCACTCATCACGAACGCCTCACCTTCGTCGAGAAAGACACCGTCGGCATCGAGGTTGTGTTGCCGGAAGAGCTTCACGTTTCCGAGCGGGATGCATTCCTGCAGTTGCCAGGATTCGACGATCTTCGCGCTTGCGGGTCCGACGCGGGGAGCGTAGGCCGTCTGCACGCCGAGGGAGCGCAAGGTACGGCCGACGCCGTGCGTCAGGCGTTCATGCTCTCCCTTTGCGTCAGGGGCGCAATTCTTCTGCAGTGGAGAAAGTGACCAGCTGCCGAGATAGTGTTCCCGAGCATCTTTGGGTCCGAAGATGGCAATGGTCGCCTCGGATTGGCCGATGGTTCGCGTAAGCTTGAGGGGCATGACCTACTCCTTCGTTGGGTGGGGGGATCAATGATTCCGCTTGTGAATGTACCATATTTATTACGTAAATCAATGTAGGGTCTTGCAGCGAGTGCCTGCAGTCATACTTTGGCGCCCGTCTCGTTTGGTAGTAGAGTAGCTTTATGGGAACACTTTCTGTCGTCGCGACGCCGATAGGCAACTTAGAGGACATCACGCTCCGTGCACTTCGTACGCTCAAGGAGTGCGATGTGATATATGCTGAGGACACGCGCGTCATCTCGAAGCTTCTTGCACGGTATGAGCTGCAGAAGCCGCTCCAACGGCTTGATGCGGCGACCGAAGCGGCGAAAGCGGGAGAGGTCATCGAGCGACTCCAAGCGGGGGAGCACGTCGCGTATGTCTCAGACGCCGGCACACCGGGCATCTCCGACCCCGGGACACGTCTTGTGGCGGTAGTGCGCGAGCAGCTGCCTGAGGCAGTGATCGAAGCGATACCGGGTGCTTCGGCGCTTACGGCGGCACTCTCGATCGCCGGTATCGATACGAGCGCGTTCACGTTTCTTGGCTTCTTGCCACACAAGAAGGGGCGACAGACGGCGCTCAAAGAGGTTGCGGAGAGTACCATCCCAGTCGTGCTCTACGAGTCGCCGCATCGTATCGAGAAACTGCTGCAAGAGTTGCAGACACTTACTATCGCGCGCGTGGTCATTGCGCGCGAACTGACGAAAGTGCATGAGGAGATTATTTCGGGAACGGTTGCTGAGGTACAGGCGCATTTTGCTGCGCACCCCGACACTATCCGTGGCGAATTTGTCGTGCTTGTCGAGCCCTGATATACTTTCCGTATGTCCCGCACGAGCGCTCTCATTACTCTCGGTATCCTCATTATCTTGGCGCCGTTCTCTGGTCTCCCTATTGCGGTGCGTTCGCTCCTCACCGCCATTTTTGGTCTCTTCGTACTCGGTATTAGCCTCTCGCTTCGCCGGCACGAAGTACACACGACCGAACCTGTTCCGGGCGTCGAGTAACTATGCACGAATAGGACGGCCGCGTCGCATCGGCGACGCGGCCGTTTGCTATACTGCAGAGTAATGGAGAATCCCGAGCGCGTTACCTACTTCGCTGCGACTGATTCGCGCGGCAAACACGTTCCTTTCGGCATCAAGTCGAAGGACAGAGATCGTCATATGTATGTGATCGGGAAGACAGGCATGGGGAAGTCGACGCTACTTGAGAATATGGCGATTCAAGATTTGCGGAACGGGGAGGGGCTCGCCTTCATTGATCCGCACGGCGGCACAGTCGAACGGCTTCTCGAGTATGTGCCTGAAGAGCGCATCAACGATGTTGTGTATTTCGCGCCGTTTGATATGGAACACCCGATTGCGTTTAACGTGATGGAGGACGTCGGGTACGACAAACGCCACTTGGTCGTCTCAGGTCTCATGGCCACTTTTAAGAAGATCTGGGAGGACGCGTGGAGTGCGCGTATGGAGTACATTCTTACCAATACGCTGCTCGCCCTTCTTGAGTATCCGGACGCCACGCTGCTCGGTGTGAACCGTATGTACACCGATAAGGCGTATCGGCAGAAAGTGGTCGATAATGTGAAAGATCCGGTCGTGAAAGATTTCTGGACAAAAGAGTTCGCAAATTACGGCGACCGCTACACGCAAGAGGCAACACCGGCTATCCAGAACAAGATCGGGCAGTTCACCGGGAATCCGCTCATTCGCAATATTATCGGGCAGCCGAAATCTTCATTCGATATCCGCACAATGATGGATGAGAAGAAAATACTCATCATCAACCTTTCGAAAGGGCTTGTGGGTGAGACGAATATGCGCCTCTTGGGCTCGATGCTCACGACACGTATCTTCCTTGCGGCGATGAGTCGTGCCGACCTGCCAGCTGATAAGCTCGCGAAACTCCCGCACTTCTATTTCTATGTGGACGAATTCCAGAACTTCGCGAACGAGACATTCGCGGAGATTCTCTCTGAGGCCCGAAAATATAAATTAAATCTCGTGATCGCACACCAGTACATCGAGCAGATGGAAGAGGAGGTGCGCGACGCTGTGTTCGGCAACGTCGGGACCACTGTTGTTTTCCGGGTTGGGCCGTTTGACGCGGAAGTGCTCGAAACTATCTTTCTGCCGAAATTTACCAAGGAAGATATTGTGAGTCTCGATAAGCGCCAGGTGTATATGACGCTGATGATCGATGGCGTGGGTTCAGCGCCATTTTCGGCAGTGACAATTCCGCCGATTGAGCAGCCAGCAGTCTCGTATCGAGACGCGATCATCACGGCATCGCGTACGCACTTTGCGGCACCGCGCGCCGGCGTTGAGAAAGCAATTATCGATGAGCTTATGGCGAGCGCCGCTTCTGAGACGCCCGCAGACGCGCGTATGCGGCACAAGCCGGTGACAAATGGTCGCGTCTCGCACGAGCCAAAGGCGCCGGAGCGTCCCACTCCTGTGCAGCAGGAAGTCCACGCCGAAGAGAAGAAGCCGGCTGCACCGGCCCATGAGCCAGTACTGCACGAGCACCGCGAGCGTCCGCATCAACCTCATATCGCCGCACATCGTCCGGCGGCACCAGCTCGATCCTCTGAAGACTTGAAGGCTATACTCCGCGCGATGACGA
>JAKAIP010000053.1 GCA_021825025.1 bacterium | reverse complement strand
CTATAATGCCATGTTAGTGCCCGAGATTGTAGAGCTATTGCCCCCAAGCACTCTTGACTGTGTGTGTGTGGCCAGATATCATAGGAATGTATCTCTAGGGAAAGGCACTTCGTGATGTTCCGTCTTCACGCAGTGCTTTTCTTTTATACTCCAATAAGGCACGCAAATTATTCATAAACTTTATCTTTTCCCTCGCCGTTTGTTTCAATAAACGTGAAGCCACCCCGATATCAGGACTCAGAACGACTTTTAATTTCCCGACCTCGTAGAGGTGCTGAACAAGTGAATAAAAATCTCCATCACTTGAGACGATAACCGCCTTATCGTATTCAGAAATCTCAAGAATCGCTCGCAATACAAGATCGGCATCTATATTTCCTTTTATCTTTCCATCCGCATCCGGTATCGTCGACTTGAACTTCAAGATGAATCCGGCTTCTTGTAGAGAGTCGTAGAGCGATTGGTTGAGAGCCACGAAGCCGATGAACATATACGCCTTGGTAACCCCATACCTTTCAGCGAGGAATACCCTGAATCTCCTATAATCTAGTTTCCAACCAAGACTTTGAATACCGAGATTCAGATTCTGACTATCTATGAATGCGTAGTTGTTTTCTTTTTTCTGCATACCTTACATGCCATGTTAGTGCCCGAGATTGTAGAGCTGCTGTACCTCCTGCGCCGAGAGTGCGCGGTTGTAGATGCGGACGTCGTCAATCTTCCCTGGAAAAACGCCAGATGACGCATTGAGCAATCCTGCACCAGAATAGTTCCCTATGACCCAATAACTATTAGAATAGCCAGAATAAGGAGTTCCGATGCTTGTTGATGATTGCGCTATACCGTCTATATACAACGTTATTGCATTCCCTGCATTGATCACTGCTACTGCGTGGTGCCATTTGTTATCAGTATAAGTATTCGTCGAAATGGAGTACTTTTGCGCTGTGTCATAGACATATCCATAGACTCTTCCGTCGGTACCGATATATATAGTTCTATCGCCAACAGTGTCTGTTCCGTCTTGTTTTCTGTCCAACGTAATTATAGTCCTTCCTGATGCCGTACTTGTTTTAAACCATGCGGATACCGTTATTTTCGTCAAAGAGCTAGCATTACCATAGTTGGTTGTTGTTTGTACATATTGTATATAGGGACTAGTACCATTATTGAGGCTCAGTGCCTGGCCGATGGGGCCGGGGACGGTAGTGGTGGAAATGAAGCCGATGAGACGACCATTGTTCCCCTGGCCACTACTGTCGGCGACGTTGCTCACCATATCGGGACCGTCGAAGGTCCAGTGTCCGACAAGGCCGCTCTGGAGATTCGGCGGATTCACTGTCGCGTTCACGTGGGTTGCTCCGCCGAGGTTATAGAGCTGCTGTACCTCCTGCGCCGAAAGTGCGCGGTTGTAGATGCGAAAATCGTCGACAGATCCAGAGAACCATCTTCCGAGGCTGGGGGCTGTTGTTCCATACGTTCCCAAGAATATGTGATTCCCGCTCGTATTTCCGATACTAGTAGGGAAACTAACATCGCTCCCGTACTGAACGCCATTCACATAGACTTTTACATATGAATTACTTACCGCCGTCAGAGTGATAAGTGTCCAAGTATTGAGAGGAATGTAAGAGAACGGCACATCAATTTCATATCTATTGTCTGAAGTATCTTTTACTCCAACGACTGCAGAGTTTGCCAATGAATTGCCCGTGCCGGATAAAGAAATTTCATAACTACTTTCTTTCCTTAGAGGTTCAGAAAAAGCCGAACCAACTGGGTACGCATTTGGTTTTATCCACACAGAAAAAGACATCGAGGGCGGGGCTGCTTGTGTTCCCAAATCTACGTACTGACTCGTACCATTAAACTTCAAAGCTTGGCCGACCTCGCCAGGGACTGTCGTCGTAGCACCACCCATTAGATTGCCATTGTTCCCCTGCCCGCTACTGTCAGCGACATTGCTCACCATATTCGCGCCATCCATCGTCCACCAGCCGACGAGGCCGTTCTGCAAGTTGGGCGGGTTGAGCGAAGCATTCGTGTGAGTGCCTGTGCCAGCGTTGTAGATCTGCTTGATCTCGCTCGCCGAGAGCGCGCGGTTGTAGATGCGGATGTCGTCGATGGAGCCGTGGAAAAAACGAGAAGATACTCCATTAAGATCCAAGTATCCAATATCTAAAGGAACCGTACTGGTATATAGGGGTGTTCCATCGACAAGAGCGTTATCTAATATCCCATTAATATAAATCCTGTACGTGCCGCCATCAAAAGTGCCGACAATATGGTACCAACGACCAACAGTAAGAGAAGAGTTTGCTGTTACAAGATGATTGAAACCTGGATCGGTACCAAATGTCGGACTTTGATTACTAGTTCCTCGCATATCTGAGAAATATGAAATTCCGGTACCATCATCTTTTCTTGTAACCAAAGTATCCAAAAATGCAGGAGCTGCAGTTTCTTTCATCCAATAACTGACCGTGATTCGAATCGGGGCGATTGATGCACTATAGGGTACGGTCACATAGTTTGCCCCCTTGAATAACAGCGCCTGACCGACAGGGCCTGGCACTGTCGTCGTAGCGCCGCCCATTAGATTACCGTTGTTCCCCTGACCGCTACTGTCGGCGACGTTCGAAACCATATTCGCGCCATCCATCGTCCACCAGCCGACGAGGCCGAGATTATTCGGCGGCATCGAGAGCGTCGCATTGATCGTGCTTGCGTGGGCGGGGGTGGTGGGCGCGAGCGTAGCGAGCGCCATAAGCGCGAAGAGGACGATGAGCCCCTTCTGGCGAGGTCGGACTTCGCCATGTATTGCTACCCTTGTTGACTTTTTAATCGTGTCCATATATACTTGCTTTATTAGTGGCTTCGGCCTCCGAGAGCCCCTCCTTCTGGAGGGGCTCGATTTTTATCAGAAGTTCGTATATTCTTTTTTGGATATTTCTAAAATCTTCTGTCGATATCATGCCTATTTTCCGTAGTAACCGTTTGCTACTAAATACTCTCATTTGTGTGAGCATTACCCACGCTACACCCTTATCGTGTATGACCTTCTCGTAATACTTTCCTTTTCGTGGTTTTGAGGTAAGAGGTATACCCCAAAACATTTCCTTATTAAACTTTCGTAGAACCAGTACCGGTCGCTCGAAATTTGTCTGTTTCCCATCAGTTTCTACATCAACATTTAGACCGATAGAACACCACCATACTTCGCGCTCATGATAGAAGACATCCGTTCGCAATTCGAGAGCGTTTACCTCCTTCTTTACTTTATTCCATCTGTCAAAATCCTTTTGCATACCTTATATCGCTGGTGTCGAGGAGGCGGTCGCAGTCAATGTGGTTGGGGTGCTTGTCGCGACGACAGTCGGTGCTGGAGCCGGAGCTGCTGCTGGTGCAGCGACGACACTCACGACGCGCGAGACGCTTGCCGTGTTAAGCGCCGCGTCGGTCGCTGTGTAGGTGAGCGTGTAGAGGCCGACGGTTGCCGTGTCGACGCTCCCGGTCTCGACGATCTTCTTCGTGAGGTTGCCGTCGACATTGTCGAGCGCAGTAGCTCCTGGATCGGTGAAGGTGCCGCCCACCGTGAGCTGCATCGCCGCGTCACCCGTGAGCGTCACCACCGGCGGCGTCGTATCTCCTGAAGCTGGCGTGCTGGTGGCAGTCGTCGACGATGTGGTGGTGGGCGGCGTCGTGCTGGTCGAGCTGCTACTTCCCGTACCGGCCGTGCTGCTTGTACCGCTCGACACCGTCGTGCCGCCCGGGATACTTACGGTGCCATCAGGGTTGCCGACGATCACCGAGCGCATCGCAGTCGAGACATTGCCGGAAGCGTCGGTCGCCTTGTAGGTGATGAGGTACGTCGTTGGGCTCGACGTATCGATCGTCGAAGTCGATACTGGCTGCTCGATACCGTTCACGAAGGTGATGTACGGTGCATTCGTCACGATACCCGGATCAGTGAAGGTGCTGCCCACCGGTATGTGCATCGGATTATCGCCAAGGAGCGTGATACCTGTCGCTGACTGGCTTGCGGTCGTTGCTGCTGAGGCCGTCTGCCCTGCGAAGCTGCCGTCTGGACTCGAGGTCGCTATCTGCCCTTCGGTCTGCACGAGGAAGTAGTCGAAGGAGGTCGTCGATGCCTGTGCAGTCGAGAGCACGACTTTGAAGGAACCAGTCGTCTTATCCGAGACCCACCAGCTGCCGTTCACCTGCGTGTTGAAGGTGACGAAGACTTTCGTCGTCGGGAGGACGAGCGAGTTGTCGACCTGCGCGACCGTGTTGCCCGCAAGGATCGTCACGCTGCCCGCACTGCTTGTCCCATTCGCATCCGAGCTCGCGACGAGCTGACGGAAGACGAGTGTATTGAATTGCGCGATACCCTTCTCGATGAGGACGCCGAAGCCCGAGAGCGCGCTCGCGAGCGAGCTTGAGGCGAAGGTGATCGGCGAGCCGCTCGCGATCGAGACCGAACCGTTCTCAAGCTTCGCCACACGGTCTTCGAGCGAAGTGAGGCGGAGGTCCTGCGCGTCGACCTTCGCTGCGAGTGTCTGGACACCGGAGAGCGTGAAGGTCGCGAGCTTGTAGAGGTCGACGCCCTTGCCGTCTGGTGAGAGCACCTCTGGCGCGATCTTCTGCGCATCTTCAGCGATGAAGCCGAGACGGAGCGGGTCCGATGGATCCTCGATCTTGTAGCGGTAGTTCGCGATCTTCAAGTTCACGAGCTGATTGAACATTTCCTCGGTCGTACTTGCATCGACGTAGCTGATGTCCGTCTTCGCGTCGCGGGTCGAGGTATTGACGAAGGCGATCGCACCGACGTCGCCCGCGACCGTGAGCGTGTGGTTCGGGGTTGTGGTGCCGATACCGACATTTCCGTTATCCGCGAACGTGACGGTCGTCGAGCCAAACTGGTTCTTCAAGTTGAGTGTCTGGATAGGGTCGGTGTACGGACCTTCTGCGAAGCGGAAGTTATTGCCGAAGATGAGGTCGCCGACGTACGAGTAGGTCGAGCGGAGCGAGCCCATCACGTAGAGGTTATTCTGCACGGTCGAGGTGCCGGTACCGCCGATGTAGGCGAGACCGTTCACTGCGAAGGTCGCTGATTGCTGCGTGGTGGTTCCCACGGTAAATGCCGAAACGGTGACGCCGCATACGGAATCTTTTCAGACAGTGATCTGGCATTTGCTTGTGACGCATCCAGACCTTCGCATCTCTCTCGGCAAGTGGGAGTCGGTGGCCCAGGCGTGAGCAGAGTGGCGGTGTTTCTGGACCGGGATGGTGTGATCAACCGGGCATTCGGCAAAGACCCCGTCACCTATCCGCCGTCTTCAGTCGATGAGCTTGAGATCCTGCCCGGAGTGGCCGAAGCCTGCCAGCGGTTTCAAGCCAAAGGG
>JAKAIP010000052.1 GCA_021825025.1 bacterium | reverse complement strand
GGAGACGGAGTGAACGATGCGCAGGCGCTCCACCAGGCCGAGGTGGGCATTGCCGTCTTAGGAGCGACCGAGGTGGCTAAGCAGGCGGCGAGCTTCATCCTTACAAGCGCTGGTCTTGAGGGAGTGCGACGCGTGGTGACGGCGGGCCGGCGAGTCTACATGCGCATCCATACATGGGTGCTCAATAAGATTATCAAGTCGGTGGAGTCGCTCTTCATCGCCACGGTCATTTTCGTGCTCACTCACGCTTACATCTTGTCGCCGCTCATTGCGATCCTCATCCTGCTCTCGAACGACTTCGTTACGATCTCAATAGCCGCCGACCACACACGCCCAATGATGCGCCCAGCGCGCTGGAACATCCGCAACCTCGTCGTCGGTTCGTTCCTCATAGCGATTGTGCCTTACGCGTTTACGATGAGTCTCTACTTGTTCGCGCAGCATGATGGTTATCCATTCGACGTGATACGTACGATCATGTACGGCTCGCTCATTTACCTTGGTGCGGCGACGATGCTTGCGGTGCGTGCGTGGCCATTTGGCTGGAGCGTCCGTCCGAAAGGTATCCTCGTCGGTGCGCTCGTGTTCTCGCTCGTGTTCTCGACCGCCGTGGCGGGCTTCGGTATATTCATCCAGCCAATGCCTCCAGTCTTCTTCCTTCTTATCATCGGATGCTCGATTGCGAGTTTCTTCCTGATCGAATCCGTGAAGCAGATTCCGCTCATCCGGAGGATGCTTGGCACCTGAAAGCACGGCACAAACATATTTTTCGGACCCGTGTTGAACCCGCTGAGATTCGAACCGAACACTCAAAATAAAGTATCAAGTAAATAAGCCAGATGGCGAAGGTACGACCCGAGTAGTTAGGATCCCTTCGCCCTCGCAGTCAGACTTTTTTATCGGACAGACCCGAGAGCCTTTGTTATAGGCGCCCTCCTTGTTCATTCATTTTTTTAGCTCTTTTGAGCACATCAGCTACCACCTTTCGAAGCGCTCCAAAAGAATGCTTTTCACCGAGTAAAACAAAAACATCTTCAGCAGGATCTACCAGACGGAACATAAAAGTAATAAGGCTGCCAATCATTGATACCGAACCAACGACTGGATCTGGGAAGAAGTGCCCTGCCAAATCTTGGAGAAGGAATTCATCTAGCCGTTCGTCAAAATGCTCAAGAGCATTTCTCAATCCACGATCATGTAATGAGGATGTCTCGTCCAAGTCGAACGCGGCTCGAAGTTTTGCAGCTCTCGCTTTATACAGCGCCTTATCACGAGCGGGCCAGAAGAATCTAGAGAGTGCAGCAACATGTGTAAACGCCTCGTGCGCTGTTGCCACGATGCTAGCCGCATCGCCTGGGCCTACAAGCGACTTATCGAAACGGTCGAATGCGTCTTGTGCACGTCCCGCAGAATAGATGATCGCTTGAATATAAAAGGCTTCATACATCGGCATGATGCCGTCCTCTTCGTCTAATACATACTTCTCGCGTTTAAGATGTTCATCACCCGGCGTATCCATTGATTTTAGTATACGTCGGTCTGGTCAGACTTTAGTTGGATTCGATTGTCACCACCCCCTTCGCGAATCTGAGCTTCGACCTGAAGCAACCCATCAGTTCGCGCTTCTCTTCGTTCGTGCCCTCCTTGAGGATGTACTTCGCATAAGTGCGCAGGTCAATGTCCTCGTGCTTGGTATCCGATTTCGAGAGTCCGAACACCGTACGCTGGAAAACCCTTATAGGGCTTGGAGTTTTGCATACTAACTGTGATATGCTCGCAGAAAGATTAAGAATATTATTTAATCTATACAAAAATATATTTTCATTTTTATGAAAACATACGAACAATATCGTGAATACAGAAAACCATCATGGGCTCCCCCAGCATGGCTTTTTGGTCCCGTATGGACTGTGCTCTATATTCTTATAGCTATATCGTTTTGTTATGTCGGTTATCTATGGATTATTGGTCGTATACCAATGCAAGTTGCGTTACCGTTTATACTCAACCTCGTATTCAATTTTCTATTTACTACCATCCAGTTTAAATGGCGGAATTTTAAAGCAGCTTTCATTGATATAATCTTTGTTTTAGGCACTCTTATATGGGCGATGATATCGATATGGCCAATAGAGCAGTGGGTAGTGTATATCAATATTCCATATGTTATATGGGTATCGTTTGCAACGGTGTTGCAATTTAGTGTGACAAGGATGAACTCTCAGGTATAAGCAAAGTATGAGGAAAATTTGTGTTAACGATAAAATGCAACACGGTTACCAATATGAATTGGTAGAGCTGCCCGGAAGACATTTTGATCCTCGATTTAAACCAGAACTTACACCAAAACAAATGCTTGCCCTCGGTGTGTTTGGTGGTGTGTATATGCGTGATTGCGTTAAAGAGTTTCCCAAGGAGTGGTTCTTGAAAGCTAAATTTCAGAAACAAGGTTCTTATGACCATGATCCTAAGCTCAATTTCTTCGGTGTGAATGCTAGTCAATCACTTTCTGTTTGGCGCAAGAAAAATTGGATTCATAAAGATGATCCGCGCGGTTGGTTTCAGTGGTACTGCCGATATTACATGGGGCGCCGTGGATCTGATGATGATCGACAGATAAAACGCTGGATGGCGATTTATCGCCATATTGCTCAAATCAAAAAATATTGTCGTACTGGTGATTTCAATTGTCATCGGAAACAGAGGCAAGCCGTACTACATTGGGCGTATGACAGTAGAAAACTGTAAATTGTCCAAAATCTATTTATTTCAGGTTACCTATTACAAACCCTCTTTCGGGAGTTATACACACCTCTAGCAATAGGGTACTTGTAAGCATCATTATGCTGCTTTAAGATGTATAGGGTATGAAAAATACTCCAGAAAATAAAGGGTATATAGGAGCGATACGTCTCCTACGGGATAAGCCAGAATGGGCACCTATTATTGCCGCTGCCGTCGAAAGTGCAAAAACGATCAAGGGCGGATTTGCAGGTTCCTGGGTGCTAGATCTCGCAAAGCAAAAAGGAGTCTCCTGGATACCAGGACTTCGCACGCTCGTTGCATATGGCATTTTACAAAAAGAAGGAGCATCGACTCGTGGCGGTCGTCGAGCGTACTACACCATGCCGGACGTAGCAGGGGTAGAACAGGCACTCAATGAAATACAGGTACCAAACACGTTTACTCCATATGCGGGATACCGAGTAGGTGATGCCGGTGTCATACAAGCAACAAAAGTGCGAATACCATTTTTTGCGAACCTCGCAGCATGCGGAGGGCCGAATATGAGTGAAGCGGTAGTCGATGATTACATCGATGTCGATACTCGTTTAGCACGTCCGGGTCATCAGTACTACTTAGTACGCGCTGATGGAGATTCAATGGATCTTGCCGGCATACATTCAGGAGATTTTGTGCTCGTTCGAGTACAGAACCATGCAGATGTAGGACAGAAAGTAGTTGCGTCTCTTGCCGATGGAGTAACGATCAAGGAATTGCAGTACGGAGGAGACCACATCATTCTCATGCCTCGCTCGAGCAATACGGAACATAAACCAATGGTATTAAAAGATAACGTAGCGATTCAGGGTGTGGTAATCGGTACCATTCCTGGATTCAAATAAATATATGTATCACCATATAGAAGAATCAATCATGCTGGGCGAGAATCTCCGTCGTAAGAAGATGCTGCAGGAGGTAATAAAAATGCGCAAAAAGGTCATTGATCGATTCAGCGTCATGTACGTAGGCTAAATAGCCTTGTAATTCAAACGCTTTTTCCTTCCACAAGAATATACTGCTAGATCCTAACGGTATATCCTACCTGTGCTACGCTATATACATATGAAACGAATACTATATATACTAAGCGCGCTCAGTATTACCCTTATGCCGGTCGGATTTGCATTTGCACAGGAGTGGGGAACACCACCACCTCCTCATATGCAACCCAATACTCCCAATGAACAGCAGCAAGGACCCGGACCGGCAATGATGGGCGAACCGCAAAATACCCAGCAAGGTGAATACATGATGGGCGGACAACCGGGAGGTGTTCAGCAAGGAGAGAACAGAATGCCACCCCCGCCACCGCAGTACTTGAACCAAGGTTCTTCAACAGACGCCAGCTCCACACCAGGGAGGTATGGTATGCCGTGGATGCGAGGCATAAAGCGAGGCATTGAAGCACATTTCGGTACCACCACACCGCCAGGATTCTTCATGCATGCCAGCAGCTCAGACGCAGTTGGCAGCAGCTCACCTGATCATCACGGATGGCTTCCTCCTATGCCAGGATTCTTGCAATGGCTTTTCTTCGGCAAGCAGAGTTCCACCACACAATCGCAACAGCAGCTTCCGCCACCTCCGCAAAACCAACCAGAAAATAATACCGGTTCCTCAACACAGCTGCAGCAACAATTACCCGGACCAGCATCGTTCTGGAATGGATTCTTTGGACGTCTAAAAACCTTATTCTAAGCATCTTTTGACCGCTACTCCATTCTGTTCTAGAGTGCCCTGCAGAGTAGTACACTAGCTATACCTTCCAAGAAAGGAGCTCATATATGGACTGGACACAACCGGCATACAATCGATTGCCCGACCCGCTGTTTGAGTTTCCCGTCGATGATTTTAGCTTGCCAGTCATTGAGCTGCCTGCTGAAATATTTCTTTCGTCGCCACTCCATGGCAAGCAGATACGTATTTACGCCTTGCTCGGATTCATGGCGCCCCCGGGAAACATCAAGCGTATTCCCGCGGGATACACGATCGAGAAACTCATCGAGCGGGGCGAGCTCAAACCAGGAGACGGAGTGATCGATTCTTCTTCGGGGAACTGGGGAGTTTCTGTCGCGTTCTACGGAAAGCGGTATAACCTCCGGGTGATCATTGTCGTGTCAGACAAGGTCCCTGAAGGGAAACTTCTTCCGATTCGGCGGCAAGGAGCAACCATCCTCAAAGAGTCAGAAGCGGTCAAAGCGCTCGGTCTGGAGAACTCTCCGGGTTGTATGGAACTTGCTCGTCTCTATGCTGAAAAGCATGGATTGAATTATCTCAATCAGTACGGCAATCCGCTCAACCCTGAAAGTTACGAACTGCTGGTAGCGCCTCACCTGTACGAAGGAACCAACGGAAACATAAGCCTTTTGGTTTCTGCTACCGGCACGAGAGGAACGCAACTCGGGTTGGGACGGTACTTCAAGAAACAAAACAAAACGTTCCAAATCGTTTCCACCTTCCCGTATCTGGGACAAGAGATCGAAGGTACTCGAGACGAACGCCGGCTCAAAGAAGTGAATCAGCCGGATATTGCTGACTATCGAGACCCGATCGATCATCGCGCCGCACGGGCAGCCAGCGCTTTTCTCAACGAAAAGGGCATTCCCGCCGGACCAAGCTCCGGCGCCGCACTCGGCTCACTCGAGCATTATCTGCTCCAGCGTGTGGTGGCGGGAACGCTTGATGAGCT
>JAKAIP010000051.1 GCA_021825025.1 bacterium | reverse complement strand
GTCTTATCGCTGAGCGTGGTATTCCTGTATTACTCTTTAATGCTCCATGGAATCAAACACTCATTAGTAACAAACATATAACACGAGTACGCGCATGGGATGAAGTAGTTACTGCTATTCAAAAACAGATAATAAATACAACAAAGACCTCTTGAAACACCTATTTTGGTAGATTATTTCAAGAGGTCTGGTACTGAAAAAGATTACTTGCATTCGACAAGTGCTATTGCCCATCCTGCACTGGTGCGTGTACGAACAAGGTATCCGTTCGGAGTACGATCGTATACCTGATAACCAGCACGAAGCGCCTCAACAAGATTTTTAAACACCATTAATCCTGCCATGGACCTTTTCCTTTCTAGAGGTTCACTCTAGCTTCATTATCCAACTTACCTAGAGTTTTGTCCAGGGTTAAGCACTCACCACTACAAATCGCCTACCTCTGCTTTCCACCATTCCTTCTCTCTGCAATGCTACAAGCTGCGCTTGCACTTCTGATGTAGTGCGCATGAGTATTTTCGCGAGCGAGGGTGTAGTCGCCGGAGCACGCAATAATTCGCGCAGGATAGCTCCGCGCAGTTCTCGGCTTGATCCTTTAAAAGCAGATTGTTTGTTGTAATGAGCGCTTTTGTGGTTGATACGTACACCGTTTCCTTTCAGATACACGCCGTAATCCATAAGCGCGCCGTACCATGCCCGTGGAGAATATCCTTTTTCTTGTGCAATCTGAAGCGCTTTTTCAATACGAGGCAACAACATAATGTCAGAAATATTCGTGGCACGTGGAAAACAAAAATGCGTGAATACCGTACGGATATTCGTTTCAATGCATACTTCCGGCCGATTAAACGCAAAAATGGCAATCGCTCGAGCAGTGTAGGGTCCAATTCCTGGAAAGGTTTCAATTGTTTCCGGATCATTTGGAATTGTTCCGTTATATGCTTTTACTACGAGTTTGGCAGTCTGGTGCAAAAATTTTCCCCGTCGATTGTACCCAAGGCCCTGCCACATGCCCAACACCTCAGCAAACGATGCGGATGCAAGCGTATGCACCGTCGGAAAACGCTTGAGAAACTGTCGATACTTTTCCTCCACACGGGACACTTGGGTTTGCTGCAGCATGAACTCAGATACCAGAATCCGGTACGGATCGTGCGTACGACGCCAAAGAAGGTGCGAACGTCCTTCTTTGATGTAGTAGTTCCATACCGTATCAACGAGACGTTCGAGCGACATAGTGTCATCGTACCCTAATACAAAACACTCCTCCAGGAATTCCTGGAGGAGTGTTTTGCTGTGATCCAAAGCCTTATGCCTTTGGACGTGCTTCAGAGACCGTGAGCGTGCGACCGCCGAACTCCTTGCCATTCCACATGGAAATAGCATTCTGAGCTCCGGCTGCATCTGCCATCTCAACGAAGCCGAAACCTCGTGAGCGACCGGTCTCGCGATCAGTCACAATGGATGCCGACGCGACTTCACCCGCCTGAGCGAATGCATCACGAAGCTCATCCCCCGTGGTGCGGTACGGAAGACCACCCACGAACAACTTTTGTGCCATAAATGCGAGAAAACAAACTGGTATCTCGTTAGAGTAAGGCGACCCTCCCAAGCCTTACACAGGCACACTGGAGAACTTACCCGAACGTTCTGATGGTATCATCCAAGCGGAATTATGCAACTTACGAACGAACCGGGGATGCGTATACCACAAGCCGTTCGTTGAACGAGTGCGCACTGTTAAGCCACTGTCCGTCACAGGTAATAAGTATGAGCTGCGAAGGACCAGAGCTAGAAAAGATGGTTTGAAGCGGTGCATTGGTATCACTGTAGTCTTCTACACGGGTAACGGCATAGGTAAGCGTATGACCAGTGCTATCAGAGACCTGTATCGTATCTCCCGCTTTGAGATCGGCGAGATGTTCAAATACCCCGGCGGTGGTAAGCGCGTTATTTACATGGCCATCAATAATTGCATTACCCGGATCGCCCGGCTTGGGACCGAGCAGGTACCAGGCAACATCACCGAACGTATGCGGCGTACCCAGATTCCCTTTTGCATTAGTACCCACCTGTTCCACGTTTGCATGTATGCCGATTGCCGGAATGACAAGCGTAGCCGGAACAATGGGAGTAGTGGTACCGGTGAGCGGTGTGATAACAGGAGCAGCCGGCACTGCAGCAACAGGAGCAAACGCAAGAAAGAGTGCATCAGATCCAAGTGCTGCACGGGCAAAGAGCGAAACGGCACTTGCCGCTCCGGTCAAAATAACCAGCGTACCGACAGTGATGCACAGAAGACGGAAATACTCTGCAAATGCATCTCTAGAAAATGCGCTAGCGGGTGACAATGCGGAATGCTTTTCTGACATACGGGTAGAAGAAGATGCCGCCGCCGATGAGCACGACCGCACCGAATGCAATGCCGGCGCTCGTCAGTGGAGTAAATCCCGTATTCGGAAGGCCTGGAATGTAATTAGTGGTAATAAGCGGAGTAAAGCCGGGCATGCCTGGATAGACGATCGGGCCATTGCTCGGCGCAGTTACGTTGATGGTGCAGGTCGCAGTCTGCGAACCGCTCGTTACGGTAACAGTTTGCACGCCTGCATTTTGCAGGGTGGTGTTAAGGATGGAACCAACACCTAAATAAGTATTGTTTGCGGTAGTCCAGTTGTATGTTGCTGTGCCTCCTTGCGCGGTAAAGGTTGCCGTTTGTCCTGCGGGAACACTTTGATATGCCGGTGCGCAGGAAAGCACTGAAGGAGTGTACGGATACGGATATGGCTGGGGCGGATAGAAACCAGGAGTGCTGCTCATGGTGATAACGCAAGTTGCCTGCTGACCGCCATAGAGGGTTCCGGTGCAACCTTGCGAATATGAAGGGGTATAACCGAGCGTTTGTGGAACACTCACGGTATAGGCGCTTCCTCCAGAGAGCGAGACAGTAGTACCGCTTTGAGAGCCTGGGAATGACGCCGGAGAAGGATTCTGTCCGGTGATCTGCACAGTGAAGTTTCCAGGAACGGCAGTAGGAGTGCCGTACTGGTTAAGCACTTGTACGTACACAAAAAGCGTACCGGTACCACAGGCGCCGAACGTGCAGGTTTGTGCTGAAACCAAAGCTGGCATAGTAAGAAGCGCTACGCCGCCCAGAAGCGCTCCGAGAGCGCGAAGAAATGTTGCTGTCATAGGTAAAATATCCTTGTAATATGCTAATAAATAGAGGAGGAACGCCCAAATCTAGGACGTACCATACCACAGTATGAAGAAAATTCAAGATATTTTACAATTCTTAGAGACCGCTTATTCCCACCCCTTGTGACTGGAAAAAAGCCGGTAAGAATAGTGGCAACAGAACCAGGGGGATCACGATAACTGCGACGGTTATGATGAGCGTCCACAGGAAATATTTCCGCATTTTTTCGGAAGATGCATACACTGCACCGATTTCCCCTTCCAGATCAGCGAGCTTCTTTTCTATACGATCAAGCTGTTCTTGCATGCCAGATTACTGCTGTGCTGTTGTTGAAGATGCACTCGCAGAGGTGTGCACACTCGCAAGGAACTTGAGTATACCGGCGATATCTTGCCGACCCGCAACTAAATCAGTGCGTGCCGTCTTGAGATCTGCGCGAGCTTCTTGCAGCGCAGTGGTGTTTTGCGCGAGTATTGTTTTGTTTCCGTTATCCGGCGCCAATGGCGCAATGGTGTTGATCGCCGCTTGCGCTTGGTTTTGTGCATCTACGATTTTTGCACCCAGATCGGTAAGAAGCGATGTCGGTGCGGAAATATCTGCACCACCCTGACTTGCTGTCTGCAGACGTGCCTGCAGCTTATTACCAATTCCCTGCATCATGGCAGTGATAGTCGCGATGCGATCCGCTTCTGCGGAAATCCTTCCTTGTGGAAGAACCAGCATATAAATTCGATATGATTGCACGACGGATTGCACGTCCGCCTTTAGGGTGGCTACATCGGTATCAGCGGCAATTTTTGATTGCAATGTCGTGAGCAGTTGCACTTGGTTCTGAACATTGCCTTCAAGTGCCTGCCTGAGCGTGTCGCTGACCCGCGTCATGCTTTGAATTCTGCTCGACAGACTGTTGAGTGCCGTGATTCGTCGGGTAATTTCCTGGTTTGCGCGTGCTTGCGCCCGTGCAATCTGGGCACTGGTATGGGTTGATACGGTTGAAGGGGCGGTTTGCGCAAATGCAAAACTGGGAAGCAATCCTGAAAGCAGAAGCAGTGCAGTAATGAATGGTAGCTGTTTCATATGTATATCAGATTACGAATTAATATGATTGTTGAATCGACTGATCATTGAAGGCTTGATCTACAGATGCGGAATCACTGGTAAGTCCTTGCATCTGCGCATCAAGCGCTGCAGTATCCTGCTGCAGTGCCGCGTTCGAGGTATCTTGTGAATTGGTAGGCAGGCCAGTAGTGTTCTGCGGCTGCGTAGTAGAAGTTGCTTGCTGCGGAGCAGTGTTAGTAGAAAGCGTTTGCTGCGAGGGTTGAGGAAATAAGTTTGAGAATATCCCTGTATGCCACGCAACTACACCGGCTGCAATAAGGACGACGAGAGCAATAAACCATTTCGTTCCTGCTGACATAGAAAAAATAAACTAATGAATAATCAATGAGAAGTGATTCCAGTATACTATATTCGCTTACGGCCAGGTAACTTCCCCATTTCCTGTGATAGGTATGAAAGGTCCTGGAAATTCGGGTATTCGATGGATGAACACGTCATACAACGCCTTATCCGCTGCAGGAATTTCCCGTAGCGCATTGATGAACCCTCCGCCAGGGACCACCAGTCCATAGGTGGCGATGCCGAATGAACGAGCGAGAAAGAGAGCTCGCGGAAGATGGAAGCTTTGCGACACAATGATGAGGGATGTCACGCCGAACACATGCCGCGCCCGGTACATGCTGCTGTAAGTATCAAATCCTGCATGATCAAGAAAAATATCTTCCGGTGCGACGCCTTGTGCCAATAGATAACGTCGCACCGGGGATACTTCGTTATACGACACGGTCGCATTGTCTCCGCTTACCAGAATCTTGGAAACGATATGAGACTTGTAGAGCGCGATTGCTCCGTCCGCTCGCGCCATAAGAATGGGTGACAAGAATTTATTATCTGCAACTGAGGCGCCCAACACGAGTGCTGCTTGCGCATGTGGCAGCGCGGCAGCAGAAAAATATATATACGGATTCATAGTAGCGCGTAGCACGAGCGGAATAGCGCTTGAAATCGCGGCAAATATGCCCGTCAGGAGCATTGCTCCTATCGCAATGCGTTTACACCACACCCATATATCCATACTGTCAGTATACCTGCTTGCTCAAGCAGTGCGTCTCGCTTTCGCACGTTCCAATTCGGTCAAATGCTGCTTGCGCAAGCGCACGCTGAGAGGAGTAATCTCCAGATATTCATCTTCATTCATAATTTCAAGTCCTCGTTCAATCGT
>JAKAIP010000050.1 GCA_021825025.1 bacterium | reverse complement strand
AAAATCACCCTTTCGTGAGGACGCAATTCTGTAACCGGCAATAGCTGTATGGAATCCATGAGGTATACCCTTAGTATATACCATCCCTTCCCTGCTTATTTACGCTTATGGATAAGGAGTTTATTGCCGTCCGGGTCCTGAATGACGGCCATGTGGCACGTGGGAAAATCCTGTGGTTCCAGCATAAATGGAACATTGTGTCCTTTGAGTGCGGTAATAACCGCATTAAAATCTTTCGCTTCCAGCGCGGCTGTCGCGCCATCAGCAGACGGTTTCCATTCCGGTGAAGAACCGATTGCCAGAGTACTTGAACCGATATCGTACTCTACCCACGGATGCCCTTCAGAAACCGGGGCATTCGGCGTGAGACCGAGTACTCCTTCGTAAAATGCACGCGCCCGTGGCATATCGGTCACGGCATACACCACAAATCCTATGTTTTCAAACATAGCCATAGTATACACCTCCTTACTTAACGGGATTTTCTCCCTGGATAAGGCGTATAAGAATCATAATGATCGCTATTACCAAGAGGATGTGAATAAAACCTCCTAGGGTGTATGTGGCAAGCACTCCGATGAGCCAAAGCACTATTAAAATTGCCGCAATTGCATAAAGCATAGGAAAAGCATTACTCGTATAATAGCTAAACTATGCAGAGTACCCTCTATATATGGGATGAAGAATCAGGATTCATCCAGGATAATCCGCTTTGTGAAGGCCCCTCGCTTCTCCGCTTTTTCTGCACGCAGCTTTTCCACTATTGCCGGCGTATCGCCAGCAAGCTGCGCGAGCGCGTACACCACTTCAAGAATATCCGCCAGCTCTTCTGTCGACTGGCTCTCCAGATATTCGGCAACTTCTTCAGAAAGTTTTTCCCGTAGTTTTTCTTGATACTCTTCCTTATCAGCAATATGAAACACGGCGCGCTCTCCTTTTTCCTGAATACGATCAGGGATGTAATCTCTGACTAACTTATGGTATTCCATAGCTCCAGTATATACTGGCATGCATGACGCATGTCCCAGGGAACAAATTACAGGAGGCACTCGATGATGCACGAGCATTGGTATGTGTGGGCGCTACATATGTGCATTACAAAGATCCACAACATCGCTATACCGTTCTTTGCTTGGGAATTATGGAAGCAGATGACACGTTGGCAGTCATCTATCAGGCGCAGTATGGAGAGAAACTCACCTTTATTCGTCCGCTTACCAGCTGGCTGGAAACAGTAGTAGTGGGAGAACAACGCGTTCCCCGTTTCGCAGTACTTACTGATACTGAATGTAAATAGGCTGCGGTTGAAGCGACAATACTTCTGCCGGCGTGAGCAAGCGGGTGCTCGGCGGGCGCAAATCTGCCTTATAAAACAATTTGAATCCGGTAAATTGCACCGGTTCTGAAGCGATAACGCTCTTGTAGGTATGGATTTTCTTTTCCGGGTAGCCCCATCCATCCATATCCATGACAATCTGCACTTCCGGCAATGGGGTGATTTGCTTGTAGCCGGTTACCATGTCTTCAGTGAATCGATGGACGACGAGGATTTTGGGTGGCAGATTATTTTGTCGGACAATAGAAGCAAGAAGATTAGCGGCATAGTTAATATCCGAAGCATTGAAAGTACCGATCTCCTTCCCCGGCGGCGTACCGTCTTTCATCGAAAACTCTGGATCTATGGAAAGTTCTACTTGTGGCAGCTTGAGATACGGCTCGAGCAGCGGCAGCTCGGTTTGGAGATTGCTTAATCCGACCTGCACATCAAGGAACACGAGTCCATGCACCTGATTGGCAAGTGTTATTGCTTCTTCAATCTGACTTGCCGGCATGCGCGCTCGATATTTTCCATCAGGACCGGCGCTTCCTTGTGCGGTTACTGCAATATAGTCGAGTGCGGGAATAACGGGTGTATTAGGATCGGCAGCTTGCCACTGCGCTGCAGCTTGTTGGAGCATTTGCAACATTTGTTGCGGAGGATACGCTCCAAGGACACCCATTTGTTTTGAGTAAAAGTTGCCGTAGTAGGCAACAATGCGATGGAATGGCAGAAGTGCGCCCGCATTCGGATATACCGTTTTTACCGGCCATAGATGAGGTACGCTTGAAGAAGCGCTGGAAGTGCCTGCTGTTTTTGGATAGTTCGCCAGAGCAAGCATTTTCTCGTTATACAGAGCAATATCAAGCGGTTGCAGCGACACTGCAGTGGTTGCGCTCGGAGCTGTTGTGGTCGCAGTGGAGTTTTTCGAAGCAGTATAGTGCAGCGGCGCGGCATTGCTGATCAGATATACACTCAGTACCCCTGCCACTACGATAGTTATGCCCTGCGCGAAAAAAAGTATGTGTTTCTTTGTAAAATGCTTTTTAGGTGCAGGAGACATGGGGTGCAAGTGGATGAAGAGATGAAAATATCATTTCATCTCTCTTCTAAAAAAGCAATCTTTCACAAAATTCTCATCGCCCTATTTCTACACTGTGTTCACCTGTTTTGGGAATATTTCCCAACAGGGCAACCGAAGGCCACCAGGGTTTCCTGGCGGCCTTTGGTGTTTATGTAAGAGAATTATTTACAAAATTACCTTAAGAATACATAGCGCTCTGTGTATCCTATATAAATAGTTCATGATCCTCCTACCTCATTAGAGGCAAAACCGTATATAATTGGGAGACTGAATATGAAACAACAACATTTATTTATCGGAATACTGGCAGTGATAGTTCTCCTTCTACCGCACACTTCCTTTGCCGCCCGTTCTTTCACTCTAGGTTCCTCAGGATATGGAGTGACCTTTCTTCAAAAACAGCTGATCACTCTTGGCTACCTTTCTTCAGATAGTGCTACCGGTTATTTCGGACCGCTGACACAAGCGGCAGTAGAAAAGTTTCAATGCACGGAAAATATTATCTGCTCCGGCGCGGCCTACTCCGGATATGGCATTGCAGGACCGCTTACTCAGCAAGCGCTGTATAATTTTACCAATCCAGAAGCAATACTCACCGGCACAGAAACGCGCCGTGCAACGGGAAAGTTTGAGATATCCGGATGGATTCCCTACTGGAGCACTGCATCCGGTACGCAAGATGTATTGCCGCATCTTAATCAGCTCACTTCGGTCATGCCGTTTAATTACACCGTAACCGCGAACGGCCATCTATACGATGCGGGAAATATTACTGGAACCACTTGGAGCTCATTCATTGCGACTGCAAAACAAGCTCATGTTCGCGTAGTACCGACCGTGATGTGGGGCAACAGCACCGCAGAACAGGCAGTACTTACTGATCCAACATCTCGTATCGCGCTTGAAAATGAGATTGTCGCAACAGTGCGTCAAAACAATTTTGATGGCATTGATATTGATTTCGAGGCGAAAACCGCAGATACTAGAAATGCATTTTCGGCATTCTTACGAGAACTCTATCCCAAGATGGGAAACAAATGGGTGTATTGCACCGTGGAAGCACGGATGCCACTGAGCGATCGATATGCCCCAGGAGCTACCATTCCTTTGGACGCAACGGACTATGCAAATGATTACACGCAAATGAACCGATACTGCGACCGAGTCGAGATTATGGCATATGACCAGGGCACTATCGACAAGCCATTGAACAAAGAACAAACCGGTCCCTACGCTCCGGTTGCCGATCCGAAATGGGTCAGCGATCTGGTAAATCTCGCTGCACAGTCCATCGCACGAAACAAAATCATTATCGGCGTTCCTACCTACGGCTATGAATATTCGGTCACGCCGGTGATCTCTTCCTCCGGATACCAGTACAAGTATCAGATGCTCTGGCCGTTCAATCAGAAATACGCACTCGATCTCATGTCGAAACTGGGCATCTCCCCTATTCGCAATAGCGCCGGAGAGCCATCATTTACCTATGTATCATCGGGAAATTATTCGCCTACGGGAGATGAAGTTGACCTCAATCCAACAAACACTGTTAACATGCCCTCTGTCTCCTATACCGATGGCATGTCTACGACAACCGGATCCACGTTCAACTTGATCGATTGGAGCGATGCGCAAGCAATCGCGCAAAAGGTGACCTTAGCTAAACAGCTCGGCGTACGAGGCGTAGCAATATTCAAATTAGATGGAGGTGAGGATCCGAATATTTGGAACGTACTGCCTTAAGGCTTAGCTGCGTACCACACTCCTCCGATACCCTGCCCATTTACCTGATTTGGCGCTGTATCTCCTTTGAAAAAGTAGAGCGGTCGGCCGTTATAGGTTATTTGCGTTGAGCCATCGCCACGGGTAATAGTCCCTATCATTCCCTTAAGCGGATATTCTGCTACAAGGTTTTTTGTTGAAGTTACCAGATATGGTGGCCACGCGACTACACATCCTCCGGTGCAATTAGAAACATTAGTAGCGTCAAGCGCATACGTGTACAGAGTCATCCCGTTATATGCCACGAGATATGTTCCTACTCCGGCAGAGGCAGTTTGTCCTAAGGTAAGATTGTCGCCGGGTATTTGAGTGGTACTGGTAGCGCTATTGCTTTGTTGCTGTGGCGCTCGTTTGGGTAGTATGTACCATACCGCTACCGCAACAATGAGAAGTAAAATAATCCAGACAAGTAATTTACGCATAGGAAGTTATTTGGGATATAAGATTTATACTACTCGGAGACCGAACCTATCTCAAACTGGCTGGCCGTGTGGGACGATGTTGGAACCTACTTCAACCAAGGAACGGAATCGACTTTGAGATAAGATCTAATTTGGTCCCTCATCATCTCAAGAGTCTTTCGATGATTAATCCTTCTTGAGTTAAATTCGTTATATACACCAGCCGCAGTGATTTTTGATTTCCCGCCTCTTGCAATAAGCTCCAAAATAAGCCACTCCATAGTGTCTTTGAGGTGAACGGTCATATTTTGGTTGACCTCCTTGAGAAGCTGCGAAATAGGTTCTTCAAAAATCTTTGGGATGAACGGATTATTTAGAATCGAAAACAGCTCATTTTTTGTATCAGCAAATTTTTTAGTTTGATAAGCCGCATCTATCTTTACACTACCTTTCTTTGCATTTTCGTAGCGGCGGCGACCTTCTTCAAAGGAGGCGCCATGATCTTGATTTTCAAATGCACTTATTTTTTCAATATCAATTTGACCATTCTCGTCGGGAATTAAAATTAAACCAGCTGTTTCTTTTTTTACATAATTCTCAATATCAGATTGGTCCCTAAAAAAGAAACCGTATCGCAGCAGCCAATGATTGCTATTCAATTCAACCACTTTTTGATAATCAAGATTAGCGTCAACATTATCAATTACACTAAGTAGCTTTATTAACAAATCAGCTTGTCTTTTAACAACCTCGCTTCGCACTGGTTGAAAAAATGTTTCTTTTGCTGCTCGGTATGTAAGTATAGCGACAATGCTTCCGGTTAACGCAAAGATAATATCTGAAAAATCTTTAAAATGGGTGATTAACAAACCTAAAGTAGAGGTTGACATTTTGCTGGGAGACATGGATT
>JAKAIP010000049.1 GCA_021825025.1 bacterium | reverse complement strand
TGCGGTGTTCCGTGCTTGTGAGATCATCGGCTACCCAGAATGTGCCATTAACCTCGCCCATGGGGTCGCCTATCTTGCGCAGGCGAAGAAGGATCGCTCTGCTTATAACGCTTTGCGTGCCGCACAGGCAGACGTGAGCGCCTATGGTAACTTGTCGGTGCCGAAGAAGATCCGCAATGCGCCCACCAAACTCATGAAGGATCTAGAATATGGGAAGGGGTACGAAGGATTCGAAATGAAACCTGAGTCTGAATCATATCTCCCCGAAAAACTGAAGAAAAAGAAATACCTCTCTTGAAAAGAGAGGGCGCCCTAGCCCGTTTCGGCTATGGTATGCTCGAACCATGACGTTTTCTATTGCATCGTTGCTTATTTTTATGCCTATTCTCGTGCTGGTGCTTATTTCTGCGGGAGCTCGCACACTTCACTTTTACCTGTTTGAGAAACAATTCCACGTCAGCTTTGCTGATGCTCCGGTGTATTCGCTTTTCTACTTCAGTGCCTGGTCAGTGGTGGTTGCCCTCCTTTTCCCATCACACGTGCGTGAATTATTTGCGCACGTCACCCTCATACACTACCTGTTCCTCACTTTCTTGTTCTTAGTCGTATTCCCCATACTCTTTCACGCAACTCGCAAGCAAGATGGCCGCGCAGAATGGCTCCTGCGACTCTCTCCTGGGGAAGGGATGCTCACGCTCGGCGAGCAGTACATCCTCGCTAAAATTGGTGATGTCGTGTTTCAGCAGCTCATCGCTGGCGTTATGATTCTCTCCCTTATGCAAAAGGGAGTATCCTACCCGATCACTGTCGGTATTTTTGTTGCGCTTTTTGCTGCCGCCCACCTCTACATCTTCCGTACTTCAGGTATGTTTTGGGGAATCTACTACACCACCTACGCTTCGCTCGGCGGCTTTGTATTCACTTTTCTCATCACCTTCATTTCGACCGGTATCGTGTATGCACTCATCATTCATATGCTCTTTTACGTCTTATCCGGTGTACTCTTTGCAAAAATGCCCCGACCCAGCAAGGCCCTGCAGCACGATTTGACTGGCCCCGGACCAGCACTCACTGTCTAAAAAGAAAAACGACGTAGAAACGTCGTTTTTCTTTACTCAAAAACGTCGGGACCTACTTGACCGCGTCCTTGAGAGCTTTTGCTGGGCGGAACTTCGCTGTGCGAGTTGCTGCAATATGAATCGTCTCTCCGGTGCGAGGGTTGCGACCTTGGCGCGCTGGGCGTGCCTTTGTTGCAAAAATGCCGAGGCCAGCAATCGAGACTTCGTCTCCCGACTTCAGGCCAGACGTAATCGAATCGATAACCGTCTCGACCGCACGCTCTGCATCAGCTTTCGTCGAGCCGAGAACTCCATGCACCTTGTCGACAATATCTGCTTTATTCATGAGTGTCTGCTACTTGGTAATCCCGCATTCGTAAGGCGAGAGCGGGGATGCCCTAAAGTATAAGAAATGCGCCATATTGCGCAAGCGGGCTTTACAAGCGTACGTGGATAGCGCGAAATCAGCGTTTTGCGGTCCGTTATCGTGCAAATTCGACTACGCGATTTTCGCGAATGATGTTCACCTTGATTTCGCCCGGATATTTAAGCTCTTCTTGTATACGTTTTGCTATGGAGCGAGCAAGCGTGTGCATAGTAATGTCAGATACTTTGCCAGGATTCACAAAAATACGTATCTCACGGCCTGCCGCAATAGCGTACACCTTCTCGACTCCCTCAAAAGTCGCTGCGAGACGCTCCAAATCGCCTAAACGCTCAAGATACCGGTCAACCGTATCACGACGAGCTCCCGGCCGACCTGCTGAAATAGCATCTGCCACCTGCACAATAATAGCCTCAGGTGACTCATACGGGTATTCCTCATGATGTGACTGCATCGCTACAATTACTTGCCGATCAACGCCAAATTTCTCAAGAATCCGCCGTCCGATTTCTACATGCGTGCCCTGTACCTCATGATCGACTGCTTTCCCGATGTCATGCAAAAGCGCCGCAGTTCGCGCAACACCAGCATCAGCACCAAGCTCCGTCGCAAGCATCCCTGCGATATGTGCCATTTCGACTGAGTGCTGCAACGTGTTCTGGCCGAAACTCGTACGGAAGTGCAGCCGCCCCAGAAGGGTAATGAGCTTCGGATCGAGCCCCACCACGCCAACTTCGTATGCTGCCTCCTCGCCCTTCTGCGTGATAAGTTCGTCGACTTCCGCGCGCGTCTTCTCAACCATTTCCTCTATCTTCGCAGGCTGAATACGACCATCCTCAATAAGTTTCTCGAGCGCAATCTTCGCGACTGCCCGTCGCAGAGGATCAAACGAAGAGAGGGAAATGCGATCCGGAATGTCGTCAATAATCACATCGACGCCCGTTGCGCGCTCAAATGCTTTGATATTACGCCCTTCTTTCCCAATTATTTTCCCCTTCATCTCTTCTGAAGGGAGGGTGATGGAGAGCGATAGCACTTCCGTATTTACCGCATTCCCGAGACGGTGAATCACACTGGTGAGCATGTCACGCGCCTTCTCTTCGAGCCGTTCTCGTCCATTCGCAGTCAATTTCTGAATGCGTAACAAAATAGCCTCCTCATTTGCTCGTTCAATCTCCGCAAAGAGCTCCTTCCGAGCTTCTTCTTCTGAGAGGTGCGCAACTTTTGCAAGCTCCTTCGTACGTTCTGCAGTGAGCTTCTCTGCGGCATTCTTCGCTCGTATCGCTTCCTGTTCGCGTAGGCGAAGGTCGCTTTCTTTCTCATCAAGATCCCGCTGGCGAGAATCAAGGAATTCTTCGCGCGTGGCGACTCGTTCCTCCCGAAGACTCATTTTCTCTTCGCGCTCCTCAAGTGGGGCGAGACGCTCTGTTTCGACAACGGCACTCCGGAATTCTGCATCCTTAAGGATTTTTGCTGCCTGCTCCTTCGCTTGAAGCAACTTATGTTTTGTATCGATCTCAACCGAGCTCCGCTGTGCAAGACCAATAAGGACTCGAAGGACGTAGCCGAGGACAATACCGCCGACGCCCGAGAGCGCCAGCATAATCAATATGATTTTAAGCGACATACGAGGATATGGGAGACTCTAACACAAAACCCCGCGCGGCATAGCTCGCGCGGGGTTTTGTTGCGTATTTCCTAGGTTTACGAGAATACTTTATCGACGATGCCGTACTTCTTCGCTTCGTCCGCCGTCAGGAAGAAGTCTCGCTCGACGTCCTTCTCAATCTTGGCAAAAGTTTGTCCGGTATTCTTCGCGAGAATATGATTCAATCGCTCGCGCAGCTTCACTATCTGCTTCGCGGTAATTTCGATGTCCGTTGCCTGACCCTCAGCTCCGCCGTGAGGTTGGTGGATCATAATTTCGGCATTCGGAAGCGCAAAACGCTTACCTTTCTTACCCGCAGAGAGAAGAATTGCTCCGCCTGAGGCTGCCATACCAACACATACTGTGGACACGTCTGGTTTGACGTGATTCATCGTATCGACCATAGCGAGTGTCGCGGTCACGGACCCGCCCGGCGAGTTAATGTAGAGCGAGATATCCTTCTTTGGATCCTCAGCTTCAAGGAAGAGCAGCTGGGCAATAACAAGATTTGCTACATCGTCATCAATAGGACCGCCGAGAAAGACAATGCGCTCTTTCAGAAGCCGTGAGTAGATATCGTATGCACGCTCCCCAAACTGACTCTTCTCAATCACCATCGGAACCATCATAGAAGCTTTTGGCTGTGTGTATTTCATAGTGAAAAATTATATCAATGTGTCGCTGCGGGAGCACTGTACTGTCCTTCCTGTGCAAGGCGATTACCCCAGGCATAGAACGCACCGATGGTAATCATAAGCACAATAACCACAATCGAGATGAGGACACCCCACGACTGCTGTTTTGGAGAAGGAACGCCAGGCGGAAGTCGTTTCTCGTCATCCATGATTATCCGCGTTCGCTATACAGTTTCTTGGCACGTTCAAATGCCACCTCTGCTTCCGCACGACCTTTAAACCCTTGTATCACCACTGACGCGGCTTTCCCTTTAAGACTCTTGTATGTCTCGAGGAAGTGCGCGATCTCTTTCAGCGTATGCTTGTTGATGTCTTCCAGATCTTGAACATCCTCCCATCGCTTGTCCTCAACCGGAACGGCGATAATTTTGTCGTCGGCGTCGCCACCATCAATCATATTAAGGATCGCTACCGGGCGGGCAGCCACAAGAATCCCCACATTGAGCGGATACGTGGTGAGCAGAATCACATCCAGAGCATCGCCGTCATCCCACAGAGTCTGTGGTACAAACCCGTAGTCAAATGGGTACGCCGCAGCATCGTAATTCGCACGATCCAGCTTAATAACACCCGTGGCCTTATCAATCTCATATTTATTGTGGGAATCCTTCGGAATCTCCACTATGACATTCATCGCTTCCTTTGTACCTGAATCAATATCGTGTAGTAGGTTCATAGTCGTAAGTATAGCCTAGCAAGTACTTATTCGTCTTGTGCAGTGTCTCGATCTTCTGTCTTGTCTGCTGCTGTTTCATCGCTTGCCGGAAGCTCGACGAGTTCCTCTTCTGCAGGAAGTCCTGTTGTCTGGGGGAGCTCCTCAGTAATCACTTCCGTGCTCTTAGTCGGCATAGCTCCAATTACTTCAGCCGGATCTCCTTCCTCGTCCGCAATAGCAACCGACTCACCATTGGATTCAGCAACATTCTCACCGCCCGCGGAGATAATATCAATATTCCAGCCAGTGAGTTTTGCGGCGAGACGCACATTTTGACCACCACGGCCAATAGCAAGCGACTGTTCGTCTTCTGCGACCGTCACGAGCGCACGATGTTCATCCTCCTGTAGCTCCACTTCGAGCGGTGTTGCAGGCGAAAGCGCCTCCTTAATGAACTCTTTTGCGTCATCATTCCACTCAATAATATCGATGCGCTCTCCACCAAGAGCTCCCATAACGGTCGAGACACGAACGCCGCGCTGACCAACGAGCGAGCCGACTGGGTCGACGTGCGGGTCAGTTGAAGCAAGTGCAATCTTCGTGCGGCTCCCCGGTTCCCGCGCGAGTGCTTTTATCTCGATAGCGCCCGAAGCAAGTTCAGGAGCCTCCATCTCAAAAAGCTTCACGACGAACTTCGGATGCGCACGAGAAAGCCGCAGGTAGACACCACGGAATCCTTCATCGACCGCATAGAGGTAGGCGCTAATACGCTCACCCATACGGTACCGCTCGCCCGGAATCTGCTCCTCGTAGGGGATAATACCCGTCGTGCGCCCGAGATCCACGAAGATAGAACCTCGTTCGATCCGCTGCACAATACCGCTTACAATCTCGCCTTTCTTCTCGCCAAACTCCTCCATCATGGAGAGTTTTTCTGCTTCGCGCACCTTCTGAATCACCACCTGCTTCGCGGTTTGTGCGGCAATACGTCCAAAATCATCCTGCGGCTCAAGCGGGAAGACAATCTCCTCGCCGACCACGGCACCACGCTTGATGAGTTTCGCGTTCGCAATAAGAATATGTTTTTCTGAATCAAAACGCGGCAATTCTCCCTCAGAAAGCTGCTCTTCGTCACCATGGAATGGGTGGATGTGCTCCTCAGCTGCCTCCTCACCTTCATCTGGGAAACGAACAGTGGACTCGTCAACGACGGTTTTTATCTGTTCAAAGGAGATTGTGCCGGAGTTAAGGTCGAGCTTTGCCCGCACTACCTGACCGCGCTTACCGTATTCACGCTTGTAGGCGGTTG
>JAKAIP010000048.1 GCA_021825025.1 bacterium | reverse complement strand
GCTCTGTTTCCGGGGGTGTATGGAATATCCGCGAGGTTATCATCGGCAGCTGCACGGAGGAAGACAAGGGGAGTGCAATCCAAAAGGTACTGCCATGACCGGCTCCTTTGCTTTCTGCCCAGATTTTTCCATGGTGCATTTCAACGAGCTGTTTGCTCAATGACAAGCCGATGCCGAGCCCTGTTCCGATCGGTGTGGCAATAGTGCCCTGTCGAAACGGTTCGAATATTTTTTTAAGGAGCTGTGGTTCAATACCCAGCCCGTTGTCCCGCAGAGCGATACGAAGTTCTTTGTTACTCACTTGGGCACTCAGTTCAATACGTCCTCCTGGATTCGTGTACTTTGCAGCATTGTACAGCAAGTTATTGATAATCTGTTCAAATCGGAGCGGGTCTACCCGCATCCAAATAGGTTTTTCAGGCATGGATAGTATGAGCGTATGGCGGCGCGATGTGTAAAAGTCTTCCACAGTCTCTACGCTATGTTCGATCAAGTCTTGTATCTGGACACTTTCAATATTTAATTTTAATTTTTTTTCACTAATGCGGGAGATATCGAGCAAATCTTCCAGTAATTTCACAATGGTGCGCAGATGTGATCCTATGGTATCGAGTGGTTCAAGAATAGTTTGCTGTTGTAAATCAACCGCACGCAGTTTTGCTATCTCCAATGAGCTTAGGATAGGTGCCAATGGATTGCGCACTTCATGGGCAAGTGTGGCGATAAATTCGTTCTTTAACTTATCTTCCGCATTTAATCGCTGTACTGCGTCATCAAGTTGTTCCACAGTATGTGCCAGCGTACGAGAAAGCGTTTTCTGTTCTTCGGCAATGGAAGTAAATGAGATAAAGATAATGATAAGAAATCCGAGAAACAGTTCCAGCGAAAGAAGCCCTTCATAGGTTGATACGGTAACAAAGGCGCCCTTATGCAAGAATGCAGCGGTTAAAGTAATACCTGAGAGGAGGGTCAATGCGGCAGTAATACCACGCGGGCTACTGCGCAAAGCAGCCCACATAAGCGGAATGAAGATGAAGTAGATAATGGGAAACAGCTCTATTTCTTGTAAATTGGTCCAAAAAATGAGAAAGGAAAATCCGACCAACGTTGCAAACAGCACTATGCTTTCTATTGCTTTTCTCCAAGAAGGTTTTACATAGGCAGGCGAGCACCACACTAAGATGAGTGGTGTGATAAGAAAGACACCAAGCAGATCCCCTATCCACCACGTAATCCAGGTTTTGGAAAAAACGGCATGCGTGATGAGGCCCCCAAACAAAAGGCTGCCGGTTCCTATGCTTGCGCTGATCGTGGTCACGAACAGTGCGACTACAAAAAAATAAAGCGCATCTCGCAGGCGTCCAAAACTTGGATCGATCGGCGTGTAGCGCCGCAAAAAATCAACACCTACTAGCGCTTCCAAGGTATTGCCGACTGTCATGCCTAAGGCAATTAGAAAAGGAGCACCAAGAGAAAGGGCAACAACCAATGCTCCTAGGGCAATTGCCGGCCATAGTTCCATACCCCACAGAAACAGCGCAGCGAGTCCGATACCGGTTGGCACCCAGAGGAAAGTTGCGAAGGTGTGTACAGGAAATAAGGCAAGCCCGATACGAGCAGTGACAATGTACACAGTAAACAATAGTACCGCTCGTACAATATATAAATGAGAAGTGAGGAAGGAGAATTCCCCAAAAAAGTGCCGTACTGGTTCTAGAAGAGGTATTGTTATTGCTGGACGATGAGTATCACCGGCAAATAGCTTTGTTTGTGCAGCGGATACATGTTTCTCTTTCCGCATAGTGTTCTTCAAGAAGGAGTGTGCAATCGAATATGATCGAATTCCTGTAACAACACAATCGTGCGGTCCACCTGTTCTTCTAGAATATGCAGTTCTTGCTCATTCGTTCCGGTAAACCCTTCAAGTTTCAATAGTTCAATCGTATTTTTCATGATTGCGAGTGCATTGCGGGCATCATGAGAGAAAGTTTGCGCAGCTTTTTGCAATTCGGTGTCTGCTTTTATATGTCGCTGTTGTGACATGGCCTGCTTAGAGGATGCGCCGCTCAAATGGTCAGTTGGCGTTCTAGTGCTTCTGTTGTCTTCCAGTGTAGTCGTGGGTGTTCCATCTGTCTATGGTGCCACATATGGCAATGGGCAAGGTGCCTGTTTCCCGCCATTGTTATCTCCTGGTATTTGCGCAAAATGCAGGTGAGTACGTGTATTTTTATAGTATTCATACAGAGGTTCATGAATAGGCCATGAAAGGACAGTGTATCTTGCAGCGGTTGAGCGTAAGGTGAAGTCATGATCTTCTTTGTAATACCCGAAAACGAATCATTTTTTGCAACAGCTCTCGTGCAGGAAGAATAGAATAAGAGGCAGCTGGTTTGGTATGTGCAGAAGGGAGATACACATTTACGACGGTTCCCTTACCAAGGCTGCTTTGAATATGGATTTTCCCCTGATGCACTCGTACAATTTCACGCACAATGGTAAGTCCTAATCCACTTTTGTGCTGCATACTGCGCGTCCGTGATACATCAGATCGATAATACGGTTCTAGTATGTGCGGTAATTCTTCTTTTGCTATGCCAATTCCCGTATCGGTGATGGAAAATCGTACTTGTCCATCTTCAACAGGGTGTACACGAAGTGTGACAATGCCGCGGTGATGCTTCGGTGTATAAATAAGTGCATTCTTCAATAGGTTCATAAGCATTTGTTCAATTGCCGCAGTGTTTCCTCGCATAGTGCAACTAGTATCGATGCAGACCCGTATACGCACAGCACGTTCCTGCGCCAGGCGTCGGTAATATCTGGTGACTTTTTTAACGAGAGGAGAGAGTGCAATCATTTCAAATGAAATAGTTGCCGGTTGTGAAAGTGCGCTCAGTGTTAATCGATTATTGATGATTTCAGAAATACGTTCGGCTTCTATTTCTATAGATTTGAACTGTTTACGAGATGCAGGGGTAAGGTCTGGAGCAAGAAGCGCTACTTCTGTACCGAGCATAATGGTGGAAAGTGGCGTACGAATTTCGTGTGATAGATTTCCGACAAATCGTTTTTGTTGTTCTAGTATCTTGTAAAAAGGTTCAAGGCATACTCGCAGGAGCACTGTGGTGATGGCAATCATGGATACTACGCCTGCGATGCTTAGCGTGTATAGGTTGCGAGACAAGGCCAGTACACTCACCATACCCACTGCCGTTCCTGCGCTCAAAAGCAGAAGTATAGAAGTAGTGATCCGCAAGACGGCCTCGTGCCTATACCGTTTCTGCCAAGCGATACCCCACTCCACGCACTGTTTCAAATACGGGTTCAGAGTCATGAGCTAATTTTTTTCGCAAGTTTTTCATATGCACATCAAGTACGTTGCTCCAGGAGAGGGAATTGAAATCCCACACATGGTCGAACAGTTTTTCTCGAGAAAGCACCGTCTGAGGCTCTCGCATAAAGCATTCTAGCAATGCGAATTCTTTGAGAGTCAGGGGAATTTCTGTTCCATCGCGTCGAACCGTACGCGTAGATAGATCCATTTCCAATGTCCCTACTTTCAATATGACCGGTTGCGCTACTTTTGGACGGCGCAACACTGAGGTGATACGCGCTATCAATTCCTCAAAGGAGAATGGTTTAACGAGATAGTCATCTGCGCCTTTGTTTAACAGTTCTACTTTATGTTCTGTTTCTCCGCGTGCGGTAAGGATAATAATAGGAGTACTTACTCCTTCCTTTCGAACATTCTCTGTAATCGCTGCACCATCCATACCTGGAAGCATGAGATCCAGCAGAATAAGATCGTATTCATTTCGGTAGAGCAGAATACGATTACGGGCTTTTTCCGGATCCGCAAGCCAGTCTACCGCGTAACCGCGACTTTCCAGGCCGCGTTTTAGGGCTTTTGCCAGTTTCTCCTCGTCTTCAACAATAAGTAGATGCATATATGGTTGAATGGTACACGTTGCAGATGGCTAATATTCGCCTACCGAAGACCGTACCATGAAAAACATGAACGATTAATGAAGTGAGATATATGTTGTAAATAAAGAACCTCTTAGTACTTAGCAAAAATACAGGAAATCAGTGAAAAAATAATGAACTACGAGTACAGAAGAATACCTACCACTACCACATAGGAGAGGATACCTAGGAACAGGTTTGAGATTAGAATCTGCCCTTCTTTATGGAGCAGGCCATAGAAACTCCAAAAAAGTTGATAGTTCCAAGCAGAAGCCAGGTAATGAGAGATAGGCCTTGCGCATTATGAGAAGTAAATAAAGAAAATACCTGTGGAAGTAAGGCTAGTGGTGCGATAAGCGAGACACCATACATGAGAGAATCGAATAACCGCATAAATCGGTGTGGATGTGGGTACGGTTCCAATCCTTCAGAAGTTCGTTTTCTTTCAAGTAAATGATGTATGCCGTCCATATGTTGCTAGTGTAGCAAAGTTTCACTCATAGTTTGAGGCCCCCGTGTTCATACGAACCCGAGGGCCTTTGATTATCCAGAAACTGGAATAGTGTGTTGATGAACGCACTCCTTCTTTTTTTCCTGACACAACGCGTCCAGTTTTTTATCGAATGTCTGGAGGGTCATGCCTAGGGTATGAGCTATAGCTCTGCGTTTTTCAGGATTTTCCAGTATTTCTCTGGCTCCTTTGGATTCTTGCAATACGCCAAATAACACATCGGCTTCAAAACACATACCAAGCACCCTTCAAAGAACAACCTCTTCTCCTTATGGAGAATGAGATCACCGTGCAAGGCGGTAATGTATATATTGTATGCATAAAATACGCATGATGCGAATGCGATACGCACCATTAAACATATTTCACTATTACGCAGAAGATACCTTTGTTACTGGTGATTCGTAGTGTGTATGCTGCCACATTTGTTTAACTACTTCAGCAATTTGCATAAAGCAAAATGTCCATATCCATACCAGAAGTGCTATTTGCCAAGAAATACTTCCAGACATAAGAAAACCAGTTATTGCTAATAGTGTCGCAATACCTTGTGTAATAAGTGTCGCGTAGATAACTTGTGCGCTTGGAAGGTATCGATACCACGGGGAATCAGTATGCGTCACATAAATGAGCATATGTCCTGATACGGTGAGTTTGAGGAAAAACAATGTTTGTATGGCTGGCCATGGCAGATGGAGATATTCAAGGGCAAAGAAAAATAACAATACACTTTCTATAATACCTACCACTCCAAACAAACTTCCTTTTATAAACTGAGCGCGTGTATTTATTTTTGATGGTTTATGTACGACACGAACGCGATCAAATGCCAAAGAAACAATGGGAATGTCATTCAATAAGGCAATAAGAATAAGTTGTAACGGGGAGAGCGGGTAGGTGCCAGTCAGAAATCCAAGTATGGCAATCGTGATAATGAGGCGAAGGCTTTCTGAGATTCGGTATAACGCATATGAATTTAGACGAATAAAGATTTTTCTCCCTTCTATAAATGCATCACGCATAACCGAAATACCACTAGAGAGCAGCACAATGTCTGCAGTACCCTTAAGCGCATCAACAGCATTTTTTACTGCGAATCCTACATTTGCTTCTTTTACTGCGGGTAAATCATTCACCCCGTCTCCATTTGCTGCGACGGTATAGAACTGTTTTGCTTTTTGTACCAATGCGTATTTATCTTCCGGTAAAATCTCGGCAAATGCTTGTGTTCTATGAAACGTATCTGCAGTAAGCGTATCCCATCCTTGTGCCAATAGTTCTGTGCGTGTTGTCACAACTTCTCCTG
>JAKAIP010000047.1 GCA_021825025.1 bacterium | reverse complement strand
TCATATGGATGCATTGGGTGTGGATTTCTTGACGCTTGATGGACAAAAAGTACTTGGACCAAAAGGAGTTGGGGCACTGTTTGTTCGTCGCGGATGCACACTGGAACCGTTATTATTTGGCGGCTCACAAGAACGGGGATTGCGCGGGGGTACGCCGAATGTGCCACTCGCCGGTTCATTCGCTCTGGCACTCAAAGAAGCACAAGCTCATGCACCGGAACGCAGTGAACGAGTAGAAAGGGTACGCAATCAACTGTTCTTCGATATTCAACAGTATCTTCCAACCGCCGTACTGAATGGACCACAGTTTGCACACCGTGTTGCGAATAATCTCAACATTTCCATCCCGGGCCTTGAAGGAGAAACCGGAGTGATCGCCCTTGATGTGGAAGGAATCGCTGCGTCTACACGTTCTGCATGCAGCGTACAAGAAGATACTGTTTCGCATGTTCTTGCCGCACTACGGGTTCCCCTGGAAGAGGCGCGCGGTGCTATCCGTTTGACCTTGTTGCCAGATGTGACAGTAGCAGATGCGCACGCTATCGTACATGGGCTTATTCGCGTTGCGAAAAGGTATAAATCCGTTGTATAATAAGGCCCTATGGACATTGAGCAACTCACTAAGCACCAAATTGTACTCCTGACATTGCTTGTAAGCTTCATGACGTCCATAGCGACCGGCATTGTGACCGTTTCTCTCATGAATCAAGCGCCACCGGAAGTCACCCGGGTGATCAATCAGGTAGTCCAACAAACTGTAGAGAAAGCAGTATCCTTGCCGGGTACTAACACGACAATTCAAAAGACCATTATTCAAAATGATAACGATTTGGTAGTGCAGGCAGTGAGCGCCGCACGTCAGAGCATTATCCGCATTACCGCCCATGGAGATGATACGCTCATTGCGCGCGGCGTGCTCATTGATGCAAACGGTACTGCGCTTACCGATAAAGAGGCGCTCAACAGTTCAACCGCAACCGCATTCGATGCCATTCTTCCTTCAGGTGATCGTGTCCCGCTCACTATTGCACAAACGCAAGTGAAGGGGAGTCCGATTGCTATTGTGCAGGTCGCGGTGGGTACATCAACCAGTATCGCTCCGCTCTCTGTTGCGGATAGTAGCAAACTTGCACTTGGTCAGGGGGTCGTCAGTATTAGCGGCATTGGTTCGGATACGGTGGGCGAGGGCATTATCGCCACCATACCTTCAGGTTCTTCTCACGATGCGCCTTCTATGATCGAAGCAAATACCCCGTCCGCAATGCCTGGATCGATCCTGCTCACACTTTCCGGTACTCTTATTGGTATTTCAACCAGTGCTTCAGAAGCCCAGGGAAATGATTTTTATAGCCTCCCGACTCTTCTGGCGTCGAGCACTGCAACAAAATAGCAGTTCGCTTAGTATATATAGTATATGCCTCCATTTAGCCATTTCACCACTAAAGCACGAGAAGCCGTCAGACGGGCGCATGAACTTACGGTCGAACGAGGACAGAATCAGGTCAGTCCTATGCATCTGTTGGCAGCACTGCTTCTCCAGGAAGAAAGTGTGGTTACCTCTATTCTCGAAAAACTCGATATAGACATCGTACTGCTTACGGATACGGTGCTTGAAAGCATTGAAGGAGGAAACCAGGGTGCCACCATCGCTCCTTCCTATCAGCTCTATCTCACCCCTGAATTAGTGCAGGCGCTGGAACGATCAGCAAAAATTGCCACGGAACTCCATGATGAATTCGTCTCAACGGAACATCTTTTTATATCCCTGCTTGATGTATCCGGATCTGCACGAGAAGTGCTGAGTCGGTTTCGCCTTACGCGGGAAAGTATTCTGCGTGCTCTTCCCGAACTGCGTTCGGGCAAAAGCACCAATGGACCGGAACAAAAGAAATTTCGTGCGTTGCCGAAATACACCCGTTCGCTCACGAAGTTGGCGCTCGAAAATAAACTAGATCCGGTTATTGGACGTGATGCGGAAATCAATCGGGTGATTCAAATTCTCTCCCGCCGCACCAAAAATAATCCTATCCTCATCGGAGAAGCGGGAGTAGGAAAGACTGCTATTGCAGAAGGCCTTGCACAACGCATTGCTACCGGCGACGTGCCGGATTCATTGCGTGACAAAGATCTGGTATCGCTTGACCTTGGTGCATTGATCGCCGGTACCAAATATCGCGGTGAATTCGAAGAACGGTTGAAAGCAATTATTAAGGAAATTGAACGTGCGGAAGGAAAAATTCTGCTCTTTGTCGACGAGATTCATACGATGATCGGCGCTGGTGCGGCAGAAGGCGCTATGGACGCTTCCAACATGCTCAAACCGGCACTTGCGCGCGGCGACCTGCATGTCGTGGGCGCTACCACCCTGCGCGAGTATCAAAAGCATATTGAACGTGACCCGGCATTTCAACGCCGATTCCAGCCGGTATATGTTCCTGAACCGACCGTTGAAGACGCGATCGCCATTTTGCGTGGATTAAAAGAGAAATATGAATTGTTCCATGGAGTGCATATCACCGACAATGCGCTTGTTGCTGCGGTAGAACTCTCCGCTCGCTATATTCCTGATCGATTCCTTCCGGACAAGGCAATCGATCTCATTGATGAAGCATCTTCCTCTTTGCGTATTTCCCTCGAAAATAAACCACCGGTGCTTGAGGATGCACACCGCAAAATAATGCGCTTGGAAGTGGAAAAGGAAGCACTTAAGAAAGAAGCGGAAAAGGAAGATGGAGACAAGAAAGCAAAAACGCGTATCAAGGTGATTGAGAAGGAAATTGCCGATCTGAAAGAAAAGACCAGTGATCTTGAATTGCGCTGGAAGAATGAACGACAAATTCTCCAAGACATAAAAAGTATTAAGAAAGAACTGGAAATACTTCGGCTTGAGGCTGATTCTGTCGAAGCTGCAGTTGATCTTTCTCGTGCAGCAGAAATTCGCTATGGAGAAATTCCTACTCTTGAGAAAGAGCTCGATCAGAAGCAAAAGAAACTCAAGAAGCTGCAAACTTCTCGTCGATTGCTCAAAGAAGAAATTACGGAGAACGATATTGCTGCGGTAGTCTCTACCTGGACCGGTATCCCGGTATCACGCATGCTGGAAGAAGAGGCTGAAAAACTCTCTCGCATTGAATCGGAACTTGAATCGCGTGTCGTGGGACAACATGAGGCAGTGCAAAAAGTAGCCGATGCAGTGAAGCGATCCCGTGCGGGTATTGCTGATCCGAATCGACCAATCGCATCCTTTATGTTCTTGGGACCGACTGGAGTGGGTAAGACGGAACTTACCAAGGCGCTCGCACAATTCATGTTCAACGATGAAAAAGCACTTATTCGCGTTGATATGTCCGAATACATGGAGAAACATTCTGTTTCCAAGATCATCGGAGCGCCTCCGGGATATGTGGGACATGAAGAAGGAGGAGCACTCACTGAACTGGTGCGGCACCGACCCTATGCAGTGCTTCTCTTTGATGAGATTGAGAAAGCGCATCCGGAGATCTTCAATATTCTCCTGCAGGTGCTTGATAACGGCTATCTTACCGATGCAAAGGGTCGCAAGGTGAACTTCCGCAACACTATCATCATCATGACATCCAATATCGGCGCCCAGTACATCGACAAGATGGAACAGATCGGCTTTGCGATGAACAGCAGTGATGTACAGAATTATCGGCTTGCAAAGGAAAAAGTAGAATCATCTCTGAAAGATTACTTCCGTCCGGAATTCCTCAACCGTCTCGATGAGATCATTATTTTCAACATCCTTTCACCGGAGGCAGTCAAAGAGATTGTCGGTATCCAGGTACAGGAAGTCATTGAACGGCTTGCCGGCAAAAACATCACGCTTACCATTGCTCCCGCGGTGTATGAATATCTCGCCAAAGAAGGATATAACCCGCACTACGGTGCTCGACCGCTTCGTCGGCTCATTCAAGACAAGATTCTTACCAAGGTAGCGAATTTGATGGTATCGCGCGGTGTGCTCTCAGGCGGCACAGTATTGGTAGATATAAAAGGAGACGAATTTACTTTCGACGTAAAGAAAACCGGAAAAGGAAAGACTACTTCTATTCCGCCTGCATTGCAGACGATATAACGAACTGGTGCGCCGGGAGGGATTCGAACCCCCGTAGCCGCAAGGGCGTTTGGTTTACAGCCAAATGCAATTGACCACTCTGCCACCGACGCAACGTTCTATACGATACCGCACCTGAGGCTTTGGTGCAAAAAATGAGTGTTACAATACGTTCAGTATGAAAAGGAAAAATGTAGGAGCGTATATAGCGAGTGCCTTACTTTTTCTTATTCCTATCGCTGTTAGTGCTGCACAAAACAAGGGTTTGGTTCCTATCTGTAACGGTATTGGTAGGAATGGTCAGCCTGCAAGTGGTCCACTCTATTGCACTCCCTGTGACCTATATCAGCTTGTACAAAATATTATCAATTTTCTTATTCAACTCTCTGTTCCTATTGGAATCCTACTCCTTGCTTATGCTGGAATATTACTTTTTTCTGCAAATGGAGATCCTTCAAAAATAACTAAAGCAAGGCGCATTTTCAGTTCTGCGGTTATTGGTCTTGGAATTGCTCTTTCTGCGTGGTTGTTAGTGCAGACTTTTGTTAATATGCTTGTTTCATCAACGTTTAAATCAGGGTGGAGTTGGAATAATATATCTCAGTATTGCACTACAGATCGGGGTGGAATAAATACTGATGTTACAGTCAGTGATTGGCTTAATCAGACGATAGGACAGGGAACACCAGGATCAGTATCTGTGGGACCTAATCCTCCTGGGGGAGGGGGCGGAGATCTATTTACCGCTATTTGTGCTCAATTACCACAACCACCTACACAAGGACCCACTATTAATAATGCAATATGTATTTCTGCACATAAATACATATATCAATCCACTGCGCAGTGTAATTGTCCGGGCCACCCAGGAGGAACCCCTGGAAATGAAGCGTGTGCCTATGCGGTGAGTCAAGTATTAAATGGGATTTCTAATATTAATACAGAATCAGTGATCACAATGCATCAACTGCTAGGTGGTCCTACTGGTAATGGTGGTACAGATGGAATATTAGTAAATCAAGCAAATGCTACATGTGGTGATATTATTATTTCACAAGATAATGAACATGTAGGCATTTGTCTTGACCCAGGATGTAATCATGTAATCTCTAATTCATCAACAAACTCTACTTTCACTTGGTGTAGTAATGGGGATTTTGATGGAGCTTATGATAAGTTTGGTGGTAATCCAACCATTTATCAGGTAACTCATTAGTATATGAAAATACTTTCTATTATCGTTGGAATTATCATTCTCATCTGTATTGTATTGGGTATTTGGTTCTTTATATCCCAAAGACAAACACCGCCTTCTTACTTGCAAAATAATCTTGGATCTTCATTTCCTATTCCTACACAGACTTCGAACAATTCTTCTGGTTCATCACAACAGGCTTCTTCTACACAGGAAGTAACACAAGCATTTTCACAACAAACAAGTATTAGTGATCCTACTCTTACTGTAAGTACTTCCATAGTGGTATTTCCTTACGCCCTCCAACCATGGAGCACCACCAACGGCGGAGGTGCAGCACTGCTACAGTATGACTCTGTCAAGGGCTGGGTATTAATATCAGGAGGAGGTGGCGTATGGGATGTTCCTTCGCTTGTCACCATGGGTGTTCCACAGTCAATTGCTATACAACTTATTACTGCATTAAAACAAGGTAAATAATAAACATACTGGTTTACAAAAAAAGAAACCCCGCTTATGCAGAAGGGTTTCTCGATGTCTTCGGTCAGCACCTAGTGCTGAGAGTGTGTTCCGGCAATCAGCTTTTCAGCGATGGAT
>JAKAIP010000046.1 GCA_021825025.1 bacterium | reverse complement strand
GTTTAGTAATTTTCCCCGTATGTACGGTTCCATCAGCTTTTTTCACATATACCGTACTACCAGGCGTGAGCGTACCCGCGTAGACGCGCACCACTGCAAGGCGTCCTAAAAAATTGTCATACCCCAAATTAAAAGGTTGCGCGCGTAGTGCTATTCCAGATGCTGATGCCGCCGGTACATATTCCAAGATTGCTTCCAATAGCGGCGTAAGATCGTGCGATTCGTCCGTGAGTGCGCGTTTGGCGATACCCTCTCTGCCAATGGCGTACACGACGGGGAAATTTGCCTGTGCATCATTTGCCCCTAATTCCAAAAATAATTCCAGTACTGCTTCCTCGCACGCCGCAGGGTCGGCAGCCGGTTTGTCTATTTTATTGATGACTACAATAGGTTTGAGTCCGAGCTCCAGAGACTTTTTAAGCACGAATCGAGTCTGCGGCATGGGACCTTCCTGCGCATCCACCACCAACAGCACTGAATCAATAGAGCGGAGCACTCGCTCCACTTCCGATCCGAAATCGGCATGGCCGGGCGTATCAACAATGTTGATCTTTGTTCCTTTATATATGACGGCTGCATTTTTTGCGTATATAGTAATACCGCGCTCTCTCTCCAAGTCATTGGAATCCATGGATACCCCTTCCCCTGCTGCGCCTGTTTGGCGCAGGAGAGCATCAGTAAGCGTCGTCTTACCGTGGTCCACGTGTGCGATGATGGCAATATTGCGAATATCCATACAAAAAAGAAAATGCACGCGGTCGTGCTATTAGGTAGCCTAACGCATTTCTGTACGGGTATCAAACGAAAGACACGTTGAGTTCGTACAGTACCGCATACCTGTTTTTGTGGGACCATCAGAAAATAGGTGACCTATATGCGAACCACAGCTGGTACAGATAATCTCAGTACGATGCATACCATATGAAGAATCGTCTCGTGCCTTCACCGCACCAGGAAGGGCCTGATCGAAACTTGGCCATCCAGTTCCAGAATCAAACTTTGCGTCCGAAGAAAAGAGTGCTGCATTACAAGCAGCACAATGATATGTTCCTGTACGTTCCTCATGTAAAAGCGCTCCTGAAAATGGAGGTTCAGTTCCCTTTTCACGCAGTATATGATATTGCTCTGGTGTTAATTCTCTACGCCAGTTCTCCTCAGTGTGTTGGTGATCAGGTTGCATGGGTATAGTATACATAACTATGAATCCTACTCGTAGAAGTATAGGGCGTGTACTCATTGGAGCATTTGTAGTACTTACTGGAGCAGTTCTCATACATATAACCAGTGCATTTGATCAAATGGTTGATTTACAGCTCTATGCAATTAGAACTGCTGGAGGAGTGTTTCTATTCTCAATAATTACCCTGTTTGGAAGTATATTCATCGTACCCTGTCTTGCGGCATTAATTGCACTTCTATTGTTAGTTTTCAAAAAACGAGATTTGCTCATTAGTTTTATTGTTACACTCGGCGGTGCGGGACTCAGTGATTATCTTCTGAAACTACTGATTGCTCGACCGCGGCCACTGCCGCCATTACCTGTATCTATAGATACATCATTCTCTTATCCAAGCGGTCATGCAACCGCAAGTATGGCGTTGTACGGCTACCTTGTTTTTCTCGCATGGGTATTATTACCTCATAGATGGCAAAAGATACTCGCCACCATCATCGGTACGTGTATCATTTTACTTATTGGTTTCAGTAGACTCTACCTAGGGATGCATTTCCCTACTGATATTGCAGGAGGATATCTACTCAGTGGTATATGGTTATGTATCGGTACTGCTCTATATATAAATACCCGGCCCATAGAGAGCCGGGTATGAGGTTTATTTTTTCAGAAGTTACGCGACGAGAGCAGAATCCGAAGCTTTGAACGTTTGTTCGGAAGTCACTTCGTTAAGAAGGTTCGTACCGTCTTTTGCGAATGTGACGATAAATAAACGAATAGGAACCTGAACTCCTGCTTTACGAAGCGTTGCTTCCGCCTGTTTGAGCTCTTCGGCCAAAAACTCGTTACACGCTTCGAGCGTTTTTTCCTCCTGCGGAAAACCTGCAAGGCGGTAGCCTCCACAGCCGCCTTGATCCTCCTCACCAATACCGTGGACTGTTAAAATGACTTCTTCCACCCCCAAGGATAGTCCTGCCTTGATGTGCTTGAGCACATACTGCTTTTCATCAGCATCGGTGAGACTTGCAAGACAACCAGCACCGCCCGCAAGTCGGATTTCATACGGCGCATCATCATGAAGCACACCTGCATCAGAAAGCGCTCGCAGTTTACGGTTACTATGCCTCCTGTCCATACAAGAGAATACTAATTGTGCATGAATTCCCGACATATACACCTCATTACGTTGCAGTCACCAATGACTACAAATGATGAGCATACTATAACCTCCCAGCTTGTCAAAATTGTTTATGAACAAAAACATCCTGCGGAGAGCAGGATGTTTTTATAGCGCCTATATAGGATGTGGTTAGTGGATCGTGACATCCCGGAAGATCGATGCAGTGATAGTTGAGCTGCTCATCGGTCCCCATACACGAACGGTATCGCCGTTTTGCACTTTGCTGAAATCAAGAGTAAGCCAATTTCCTTGCACTACTTTCGCATCTGCAGTAAGAGATACTCCATAAGCAGTGCCATTTTCGGTAGTAAGCGTAAACGATTCACCAGAAAGATTGCTTACGGTTCCTTGATAGGTACGAGGAGCAGACTGACGTTCCTGTTTAATTGCTTGAATATTCTGTTGACGTTCTTGTTGAATTACCCCTCGTTGTGTCCAATCACGCACGAGCGTAGCATTCACTGTCCAGTTGCTATTCTGATCAATAGTTCCTTGCACTCCTACAAAATCACCTTGTTTAAATCCGGAAAGACCTCCAACGGCTGCAGGTAATACCTGTGCAGATGTAGGTACGTTTATCGTCCATACTCCGCCCCATGCATTCACCGTTATACTCGTTGCAGATACTGAAGCAACGGTGCCGCGCAATAATACATGTCCTTGTGATCCTATATCAAGAACCATAGGTTCATTTGACGATTGTACTGCAACTGAATTGTCGCTAGTTGTAGTAGAAACGGTCTGTGCGAACGCAACTCCCGCTGCTGCAAGAAGTCCTAACGTACCTAATGCTACTGCAATGTTTTTAACCATAGATAAATACATTACTTTTAATACAGGCGAAATCTCACCTTCTTCATGAAGACGTGGGGGGTACTCCCTTCTTACCGCACTCAGTATCCGCCGTAGTATGAATACCTGTAGTTATAGTAGGTATTCGGATAACACAGGTTGTTCCAGTAGTAATATCCGTTTGAACAGTACCCGTAGGAATACGTTGGATAGTAATACGGGTATTGGTAGCCGTAATCGTACCAGTATGAGTAGTTGTAGGGGTACGAATAAGAGTAATTGTATGGATACGTATACGGGTAGCAGCCGTAATAATAGTTAGACATCATTGGATAATTACAAGGATAGTACGGCCAGTATGATCCTCCATACGATCCATAGGTATAGGGTGTTGCAGCAAATACACTTGCCGGTACCAGCATACTTATACAAAGTAATAGAAAGAGTGAAAAAAGATATATAGTCTGTTTCATACGCGTATCGTGGGCATGTGTTACTGCTCCAGATCCTTTTTCTTTTCTTGAAATTCCGCTTTATCAATTTCCCCTTTTGCGTATCGTTCCTTGAGGATATCAAGCGGCATTTTGGTGTCCGTGTACCAGACTCTGCCATGACGAAGTGCTCGTATTGCCCATATAATAAGTGCAATAATGAGTACCCACCATAGAAGATTGAGAAGAAACGAGAGGATACCAAAGCCGTACCCGTTCCCGTAGTAATACATCATGCTCATTTATTACATAAGCTTATAATCCGACTGTGCTACATGATTGCCAGTTCGTCTTTCCTTAGGTAAGGGTTTTATTCCTTTATTTCTCACTATCCCCTCAAGCCGATGTGCTTTATTCTGCACGCGTTCCTGTTCAGAATGCTTGCAGTGTGGAATAGAGCTTGGTTTTTTACTCATATTCGTACCTAGTTATGTATGCTTTTGTTATTTCGACCTTTGTTCCCTTGGTGTTCTTCCCTTTTACAATTGACATCGAATTCTTGCGCATTCGGGAAAACGAACCAGGAAGAGTCTTCCGGCAATTAATCCACATCATTCAAATGAATTCCATTCAATGACCGATATAATTGCTGTTTTATTACGCTGCGAATGGCACCTGTGAATACCCCTGCCGAGAACAAGGATATTCAACTCAGGCGCTACACATGTCTCACTGATGACTCTGTGGTAGAAGAAGCCGATAGCGCGGTCGCTCCCCAGAATCCTATAATTGCAATGACCAAACCAATTACTCCCAGCGTCCATCCAAGAGCCGCACCGGTAAGTCCAAGGAACGCCACTGCGATAAGTACGATCCCCAGGAGTGCATTTACCCAATTTTGCCACATAGTAGTTAATTAAGATTATTTTTTCTAATGAATGAGAAAAATATTATGCGTCTCGGCGCACAAATGTTCTCTAAATTCGACTATTTTAATCATCTCGCAACCATACGAAAATTCTTATGAAAACAAATTAAAATTTCAATGAATAAGAAAAAATAAAGCACTACCTAGTATTTTTACTATTGTATGACAACAAAAGTATTGTTATTTATTGTTTCTGACTCAACACCACAATCCCTTAAAAAAGGGCTATTAGATAAGATTCTGCTTTAAAAATACGAGAGTTTTCTGCCATGCATCAGCGGCGGCCGATGCGTTGTACATACGTACATTCGTATCATTGAAAAACGCATGCCCCGCCCCGGGATATACTATTGCTTCGAATGTCTTGTGGTGTAGCAACATTTGTTCCTTGAGCTCAGGTAGCGTTTGCATAAGGTGTGTATCTTGATCTCCGTAAAAAGAGAGGATCGGACCTTGTATGTGCGGAATCTCATCAGTGCTTGGCGGTTGCCCATAGAATGGCACCGCTGCATGGACACGCGCATCTTGCGCAGCAATGTGAAATGCATAGGTTCCACCAAAACAGAATCCAACGGCCGCCACAGATGACACGTGAGCGTCTGTGTATAGATACTCGATACATGCCTTAAGAGCGGTGATGGCGGTATGTGCATATGCTGGTTGCTGTATTGGCTGCATTGCTTCACGCAGTTTTGGCTGCACAGTATCCCTTTTTTCTGGATCAAATAGATCTCGCTGCAATTCCGGTGTAAGAAAGGTGCGGAGATCAGATGGGAGCAATTCTGGCGCCAGCACCACATATCCTTCTTTCGCGAACCGATCCGCTACTTCTTTAATATGATCATTGAGTCCCCAAATCTCTTCAATAAGGATAATGCCTGGATGCCTTGTTCCGTTATCAGGATACGTGTTATAGACCGGAGTTGTACCTATAGAAAATTCTTTTTGCATCCTCTTAGTATATAGTAGCCGTATTATTGCGGAATGAATACGCTATTGTCCGCACACACTTCCCGTTTCAGGAAATGATGCCTAGTATTGAATGATCACCTCTTTCCAATAGGAACAACACACTTACACCAAAAGCCTCGGTATACCGAGGCTTTTTAAAACAGATGGCGGGAAAAGAATACTATTCAATAAATGTGAGAGCTTTACCTCGCTGACCAGCACGTCCGGTGCGACCAATACGATGTACATAGTCGGCATAGCTCGTCGGTAAATCATAATTAATGACGTGACTCACGTTGTCGATGTCGAGCCCACGAGCAGCAACATCAGTAGCAACAAGTACCTGTGCTTTATTTTCTTTGAACTGTGCGAGAGAACGTTGCCGCTGTGATTGCGATTTATCTCCGTGAATAGAGACCGCTGCAATA
>JAKAIP010000045.1 GCA_021825025.1 bacterium | reverse complement strand
GCATTGTTATTTTTGTCGATGCGTACAGCACGCTTATCTATTATCTCCACGAGCGCGCGTGGGCCCACATTCACTGGGGCCGTGGTCCCGCTCCTGTGGTGAGTTACGCACCTATTTCATCCCAATCTGAGCCAGGAAAGTAGCGAGTTCGTCGCCGGTGATAGGGCGCCAAGCACCAGGCTTCAAGTCTTCAAGGCGGATATTGAGAATACGTACGCGTTCGAGCTCGGTCACCGTGTTGTGCATCGCGGCGACCATGCGGCGAATCTGATGCTTTTTCCCTTCGGTGAGGGTGATATTGAAGCTCTGGGGACCTGTTTTGCGCACCTTACAAGGAGCGGTCAGATAGCCCTCGATGTTTACGCCAGCTTCCATTGATTTCTTGAAACTCTCGCGGAGCGGGTCGAGAGTCCGTACACGATACTCCTTCTCATGATCGTACTCTGGACTGAGGAGGCGATCGGTCACCCGGCCATCGTTCGTGAGAATGATGAGGCCGCTTGAGTCTTTGTCGAGGCGGCCGACAGGGAAGACGTTGGCCATATCCTTCCCGTGCGCGACGCTCTGTTTAATATCTTTCTCGCCGAGTTGCGGTGAGTGGGTAATAACCCCGACTGGCTTGTTGTAGGCGAAATAGAAGTATCGTTTCGATGAGAGCGTGCCGACCATCTCGACACGGTCGGTCGGAGTGACTTTGTCGCCGAGAACGGCGATCCGGCCATTTAGAAGCACTCGTTTCTTCGTAATGAGCTCATCGGCTCCGCGTCGCGTCGCAATACCCTGCTTCGCAAGGTATTTGTTGACGCGCATGGGGTACCCGTCTTTGGGCTCGGGCGGAGGAGTCTTTGACATTTTTCAAGTATATCATTGTAATGAAGAAATGTCCATCTCGATCTTGAGATACAGGATTGCTTTTTTCATATCCTATGGTATAAGAATCATAGGAATATTTATGATCAATCGGTACCTTCAAATCAAAAGGAGAAAATCATGCCTCAAAAGAATGTCCTGATCGTCAGTAATACTGACGATGCACATGCAACAGCAATTCACGACAGACTTAGGAAGCGCTCAATACAAACATACCGCCTCGATAGCGACACGTTCACTCGTGGAGAACATTCTTGGCGTATTCATTCGGACACAAATCGCGATTCGTTCTCTTCGTGGTCTATTCCCGATGTAGACGTCGTATGGTATCGGAAAGTGAAGTTTCCGGAACCAACTGACGTGGTGCAGTCGTTCATAAGTAAAGAAAATCAGGGTTTGTTTGACTGTATTCTTGCTGGGTACGATGACTGCCGGTGGGTGAATCCGCTTGATCGGCTGGCGAAAGCGAGATCAAAGATTGTGCAGTTACGAAAGGCGATAAACATTGGACTGCGCATCCCAGATACGATCATTACGACCAGTGTTGAGGCTCTGAGGGAGTTCTCGATGCGTCATAATGGCGAGGTTGTCGCGAAACCAATTCAAGCGCAAGTTATTGGTTCGGCGGATGCGGCATTGGTGGTGGGGACCAGAAAGCTGATGCCAGAATATTTCGAATCAGCAACCAAGTTTTCTCCATGTTACGCACAAGAACGGCTCCCGCTGAAGTCAGAAATCAGAGTGGTTGTCTTTGGAGATCAGCTCTTTTCATTTAAGCTTACTGCAAAAGAAAAGGCTGATGATCTCAAACAACTCAAACTGAGTCAGATATATCATGAGTGGTGTGAGTTGGACGAAAGCATTTCTCGGAAGATTCGTTTGCTTATGTCACTCTACGGACTAGAGTTTGGCGCGATCGATCTTGCTGTTGTCGACGATGACGAACCAATCTTTTTGGAACTTAATCCGAATGGCCAGTGGTTATGGTTGCAATATGCAACGGGCGTGAATTTGGCTGACCCGTTCATCGATTTTCTCTGCTTCTGATTTTGAGCCCAAGCCCCTTACTCGCGGAGTAAGGGGCTTTTGTTATGATGACTGGAATGTCACAGGCTTCGTCTTATGAACTGGGGGTAGTATCGAGTATGCTGCAGCAGAAACAATTCGATTTTATAATCGTTGGAGAAATGCATGGATCACAACAGAATGCGCCTCTTATGCAAGAATTATTGGCGATTATTCTCGCTAAGTCGAAACCAGTGACAATCGCTTTTGAATGGGCACTCTCAAACCGAGAACGTGAGGCGTTGCGCACGTACATTCATGGAGGTGATATTCCAGAGCAACTACCGTCTTTCTTTGCAAATTCCGACGGACGTTTCACTTATGAACATGCAGCATTATTGAAATGGATTCGTGGCTACAATAAAACACATGGCAATTTCATCGACCTCCACACGTTTGATGAATCCATTGGTAGCAAAGAGCCGGAGCAGGTAATGACAGATTCACTGCGCACATACAAAATAAATCATCCAGAATCGCTGGTCTTGGTCGAGACGGGGAATATGCATGCGAGAAGCTTGTCGTATGTCTTTATGGGCAGTGAGTATGTACCCATGGCAGCGCTCCTTAAAAAAGACCAGGCTGTTTTCTCCATCTTCTTGAAGTATATTCAGGGTCAAATCTCTGTTGAAGGAGTGAATCGAGATGTAACAGAAGCAGTTGCTCAGAAGGAGGGGGCAGGAGTATATTTTGACGCTGAAGTAGATATCCCATTTTCCCAGCCAGCACAGGACATCAAGGAATTGACTAAAATAAGTAAACTACTATGATGTAGTCGTGTGAATTCCCACACGACTCTTATGAAGGAGTGAATCGTGAGCCCATTTCTCGTTCAATTCGCTGACAAACCAGATCCCGAGCCCGAGTTCTTCGAACGTAAGGATGTCGGCTATGAAGAGGTCGTCGATCTCAGTACGTTCCACACTCGTTGCGGCCATCCCCGTCATATTGACGATTGATGGCGATGTTCGGCAAAACAAAGCCCCGATAATCGGGGCTTTTCCTTTTCTTCTGGGGTGCGGTATGGTGAGTACATGGCACGAGAAGAGAGCGTTATTCGCTTTGAGAAAGTCTCATTTGAATACGGGCACAATAAACCCATCCTTGATGAGGTTGATTTCTCGCTTCGTCGCGGAATGAAAATGGCAGTGATGGGTCAAAACGGCGCAGGGAAGTCGACGTTGTTTGCGCTTATGACTGGAGAGAAGAAGCCTGAGAGCGGCGAGATCCATCGTGTGCATGGTATGAAAGTGGCGACGGCGGCACAAGTGATTCCGCGTGAGAAGATGGCGCTCACTGTGCGTGAATTCTTCCAATCGTATTTTAGCGAAAAAGTGTATGACATTGACCCGAAGATCGATGCTGTGCTTGAGGTAGTAAACCTTAAACATCATGAGAGATTGCATGATCGAACGATTCAGAGCTTCTCGGGCGGCCAGCAGGCGCGCCTCTTGCTTGCGTCGGCGCTTATTCAAGATCCTGATCTGCTGCTCCTTGATGAACCGACGAATAATCTCGACACGGCAGGTATTGCACACCTCACACAGTTTCTCGTCGACTACGACAAGACGTGTGTCGTTATTTCGCACGATGCGGAATTCTTGAATGCGTTTACGACGGGTGTTTTGTATCTTGATGTATTTACGCGGAAGATCGAACAGTATCCTGGGAATTACCACGACGTGCAGCGAGATATTCTTGCGCGTATCGAGAGGGAGAATCGCAAGAATGCGCAGCTCGAGAAGAAGATTCAGGAGAACAAAGACAAGGCGAACTTCTTCGCACAGAAAGGCGGGAAAATGCGTCTGGTGGCGAAGAAGATGCGCACTGAGGTCGAAGAGATGGAGGAAGAGAAAGTTGATGTGCGCAAAGAAGATCGCACGATTCGTCCTTTCAGCATTCCCGTCCAAGAGGATCTGGGTGGGGTCGTCTTCTCGCTTTCGTCGTACTCGGTCCTCTCACCCAAGGGGAAACCAATTGAGAAGAAAGTAGCTATTTCACTGCGGAAAAATAATCATCTTCTTTTGCGGGGTCCAAATGGCATCGGCAAGAGTACGCTACTTGAAGCGATTGCGCGCGGCGTCGCCGAGGGTGCCACGATTACTGAGGGAGTGAAAGTCGGCTACTATCGCCAAGATTTCTCTACGCTCGATTTCAATCAGACGGTGTTTGACGCGCTCCTGCAGGCCATGGGGAAACCCGATGAACAGCGGCTACGGTCAGTTGCGGCCAGTTTCCTCATTACGGGGGATACGGTATACACGAAGATCGGGAATCTGTCAGAGGGGCAGAAAGGCCTGGTGGCTTTTGCGTCACTCGTGCTTGAGCGTCCAGGGCTTCTCATACTCGATGAGCCGACGAACCACATCAACTTCCGCCATTTGCCTATCATCGCGAAAGCGCTCGATCAGTACCAGGGAGCAATGATTCTCGTCTCACACGTGCCAGAGTTTGTCGCACAGATTCGTATCGACGATATTCTTGATCTCGAGAAGTAGGCGTGAGCGGGTGCGGTATAGTATGGGCAATGGCATCGCACGATTTTGAAAAAGAGCTTGAGGAAGCGCTTGAAGTTCCCGCGCTTGCGCTTGAGGAAAGTATCGCTTTTGTCGAGAAAGAGGAGAAAGTTATTTTTGATAAAAAACCGCTGAAACTGGCAGAAGAGTATTGGCAGACGCTCGGTCCGGGACTCACAACCGGCGCAGCGGATGACAATCCGTCAGGTATCGCAACGTATTCGCAAGCGGGCGCACAGTATGGGCTGCAGCTCATCTGGACGGCGCTCTTCACGTATCCGTTTATGGCAACAGTCCAGGAAATGTGCGCGCGTATTGGCATTGTCTCGGGACAGGGTCTCGCCGCAAACATTCGAAAGTATTACTCCGCTCCCGCACTCTATATGGCGACGGCGCTTCTCTTCTTTGCAAATACGCTGAACATTGCTGCCGATCTTGGAGCGATGGCAGCTGCGTCGCGTCTCTTGCTCCCGGCAGTTGGGTTCGGACTCTTTGTGGCATTCTTTGCATTCATTAGTCTCTGGCTGCAAATATTTACTACCTATGCGCGGTATGCGAAATATCTGAAGTATCTTACGTTCGCTCTCCTTTCGTACGTGGTTGTTGCGTTCGCGGTGCATTTGAACTGGAGTGAGGTGCTCTACCATACGTTGGTGCCATCACTCAAATTCTCGAAAGAGCAGCTATTCCTCTTGTGCGCGGTACTCGGTACAACTATCTCGCCGTACCTTTTCTTCTGGCAGACGTCGCAAGAAGTTGAAGAAGATATACTGCGAGGCGAGACGAGCATCGCTGCGCGACGGGCACAGGTGACGCCTCAAGTGCTGAAAAATATGCGTACGGATGTGTGGAGCGGCATGGCATTTTCGAACCTCGTGGCGTTCTTCATCTTTGCGGCATGTGCGGGCACGTTGTATACGCACGGCATCACGAATATTGCGACAGCAGATCAGGCGGCCCAGGCGCTGCGTCCGTTTGGCGAATTTGCCTACGTCCTTTTCACGCTTGGTATTGTGGGGACGGGCTTGCTTGCGGTGCCGGTCTTTGCTGGTTCGACAGCGTATGCGATCAGTGAGAGTTTTGGTTGGAAGTATGGGTTGTACCGAAAATTGAAACAAGCGTATGCATTTTACGGAATCATCATTGTCTCCGTGTTGCTTGGTCTCGCTGCGAATTTCATACACCTTGATCCGATTCGAGCACTCATTTATGCCGCAGTGGCAAACGGCGTGATAGCACCGATCATCCTGTTTTTCGTAGTGCGCCTTTCGGGGAATCGACAGGTGATGCGAGAACATACGAATGGTCCTCTTGCCGCATTTATGGGCTGGGCGACTATTGTCGTTATGACTATCTCGGGTGTTGCGGCGATTGTCTCGCTGTTCTGGTAACCTTCCTGGGGCGCGTGGTACAATGCTCTTCTCGTGAGCTCGCCGCATCTCTTTATGAACACTCATTCCATTTCTATGTCTTCAAACGAAACGTACGACGTGCCGATGTTAGATCG
>JAKAIP010000044.1 GCA_021825025.1 bacterium | reverse complement strand
GTCATGCGACGATCTTGATCGAAGACACGAGACAAGGATGGGTGGACTCGATTGAAGAGCTTCTTGCTTCGTATTTCATGGATGGGCGAGCGTCTACCATCAATTTTGATTATAGTGCGATCCGTCCAGCCGGACAGCCGATCAAACGATTCGGTGGAGTCTCAAGTGGACCGGAACCGCTCAAGCGGCTGCATGACTCATTACGAGTTCTGTGCGATTCATATTCTGGAAAGCGAATCGACAGCACATTTATCGTGGATGCCTGCAACCTGATTGGTCGTTGTGTGGTCGCCGGAAACGTCCGGCGATCGGCACAGATTGCACTTGGACAGGAGGGTGACCGTGACTTCTTATATCTCAAGGAAGACTTCGCGAAGGTGGCCGACTACCGCGCCTTCAGCAACAATAGTCTACGAGCCCACGTGGGCATGGACTACACTGAGGCCGCAGCACTTACTGCCCGTACCGGAGAGCCAGGTTATTTCTGGTTGGACAACTCACGAATGTTTGGCCGGATGAATGGGACGGTGTCCAATCGAACGGACTTCCTGGCGATGGGGACAAATCCATGCAGCGAACAGACCCTTGAGGATGGAGAACTGTGTTGCCTCGTCGAAACCTATCCGGCGAAGCACGAGACACTAGACGACTACCTCAAGACCCTGAAGCTCGCGTACCTGTACGCGAAGGCCGTAACCTTAGTCAAGACCGGCTTTCCCGATACGGACGAAATCATTGCTCGCAACCGGCGGATCGGATGCAGCATGTCCGGCGTCGTCCAGGCTATCCAGAAGTTCGGCGGGAGTGAATTCCTTCGTTGGTGCAACCGAGGGTATGACTTCCTCACCGGCCTAGATGCCTCGTATAGCGATTGGTTGGGCGTTCCTGAGTCGATCAAGCGCACGTCGATCAAAACATCAGGGACGGTCTCGATCCTCGCCAATGCGAGCCCTGGCATCCATTACCCACACGCGGAGTACTATATCCGGCGTGTCAGATTTGCAAGCAACTCTCCCATTCTGCCACACCTGAAGCAGGCTGGATACAACGTCGTCCCTGAGATTTACGGCCAGGAACTCGGGAAAGAAAACACGATGGTCGTGGAGTTCCCTATCCACGAACCGTTTTTCTCGAAGGGGAAAGAGCAAGCCTCCATGTGGGAACAGCTTGCCCTGACCGCCGCATTGCAGCGATATTGGGCCGATAATCAAGTATCTGTGACGATCCACTTCACAGAAGCCGAAGCCAAGGATATCCCCCTGGCGTTGGAAATCTACCAGCATCAACTCAAGTCGGTGAGCTTTTTGCCGTACGATCCGCACCATGTCTACAAGCTGGCACCGTACGAAGAGATCACGCAAGAGGAGTATCGGCGGCTGGTATCAGACTTGCTAGAGGTAGTCTTACCGTACGATGTGATCGATGCGGAGCAAGAAGCGCAGCCAAAGGGATGTGACTCCGACACGTGCGAACTTCCGAAGAAGGGGTAACTATGGGATGCGGACCAAAAGCAGCGGCAATGCAGGAAGAGGAACAGTACTACGAGGAACGAATGACGGGACTCAGGAAGGTGAAACCTGAGTCGTGGGACTCGTTTCTCGATGAGGTTCGGCAGTTACTTGATGCAGTCCACAACAGCAACCTGATGGCGATTGCGCGGAACGCGGTGATCGTCGAAGACCACATGCGGCAAATACGGAGGGTGAAATGAAATCAGAAATTCGTACAGAACAAATCAAACGTGTCTCCGTTTTGGGCAGAGACCTCCTCAAAGAATTGGAGATCGACCCGAACGTCTACAAGATCAAAGACATCAATATCTGCGGCGATATGCACGGACAAGCTGTCATTGATCTGCATCTTGTGGAGATCCCTTACCATGAAGCCAGAAAATAAGTTTCGGAAGTGGTTCATCGACCGGTTCACGGAGTACATGTTCGTCCATCACCGTGACGCAAAGGTCACGGTGCAGAAACATGCGGACTATGCCACAACCGGCATAGCCGATATCAGTCTCTCGATCAACGGCATGACGGCGTGGTACGAAGTCAAACTGTTGACGAGCTGCAAAGAAGAGAGGAAACTCCATGCGACACCGATACAACGCGCCTTCCTTGAGTCCCGTGCCAAAGCAGGTGTCCCGTCGGGACTTCTTGTTGGCCTTGCTCTTGGACCACGGAAAGGCTATGCAGTCGCCCTTTTTATCCCACCAATATCCGAGGTCGTTCACCGAGACATGTTCAGACCTGTGGAGGACGTGTCACAGCGAATTTACTCACTGGCAGCGACGGCAACGCGGTACGCGGCTGAAGCGTTTGAACGTCAGACAACTCCGCAATTTGAGCCTGTGGATTTTTCTGAGCTTGATACCCACCTTGACTTGGGCTCAGACGACGCCGTTGACGACGGTGGTTGATCCGTGCAAGGTGGAGTGGCAGAAGTTGTCGGACCCGATCGACATGGAGACGGACTACTCGGTCGGGCTGCATACAAATCATTTCGATGTCAACGGCGACGGAAAAATTGACTTGTCCGTCGTGTTTCAAATCACGTACACTAACGAATTGGGTTTAGTGTACGACCTTAACAAAATCCCACTGTTTATCAAGGTGGGCAAACTCATGGGGGTTCTCGATGAAGATCACAACACAGGGGTTATTCAGTGTAATCCTTACAGTCTTGATGGTGGCCGGACTAGCCGTCACTGACGCGCTACAGGCTCAGACGCCGCCGGTCCTGAAGCAGTACACGGCAAACCTGACGTGGATTGCCAACACGGAAGACGATCTGGCGGGGTACCGTGTGTATCGCGGAACGAGCAAGGCCACTTGCGACGATCTTACGACACCGCTTCCGCCGTTGATGGCGACACCTGATACACAGGTTGTCATTGGTGTCACACCGACACCGGCCTACTCCGATAGCACGATCCCGAAGGTTGACGGGTCTGTGTGCTACGAGGTCACCGCGTTCGACGTGGCTCAGAATGAATCTCCGCGAAGCAACCGAGCTGTGGGGTCGATCAATGCAAACCCTCCGTCAGCCCCCCGAAGCCTAAACCTGGGCGTTGTGATAAAGTAAAAGGGTTTTGGCGGTGGCTATGCGGATGGACGAACCTGAAGGTGACTATTAAATGAGAGTAGAACTACTGAAGGAGCCCTGCCGTAAATGCGGCGGGGCTCTGACCCCAGACAACTCGTTCCCCGATGAACTAGCCTGGTGGTACCGATGTGTGAACTGCGGCTGTCAAGCCAAGGTTGATAAGCCGAAGAGACGAGAGAGGGCATAATGAAAGAGTACAACGTCAAGGAACTCCCACTCCAAAACGTATGGCCGACCGGCGAGATCGGCATCCGTTGGGTCGATGGTCGATGGGAACGGCACGGGCAAAACCTCCTGTGTCCTGTCTCAAAGATGATTCTTGACGCGCAGCCGAACACGCCGTCGTGGATCAAGGCGGCGTCACTTGTACTCGGATGGTCACTTGGGCGTGTGCTGGCATTCAAACTGTCGCTAGGGAAAGCACCACTCTCACAACGAGGAAGCTCGCATGAAGCCAACAAAGGCATTACCGACGCGCAATTATACAATCTCCTCTTCCAGTTGGCTCGGAAAGTTCGTCACTGAATTTGTGCCGTACGCGCACGTCATGCTCGACGACGCGAAAGAAAACTACGTACTCTCTGAAGAAGAGTACACATCGTACGTGAGCGCGTGCGCGGCTGATCTCAAACTTCCGTATGAGGCATGAAACATGGAATACGAAGTTCATATTACGATGGACCACGTTCCCGATAAGCTCAGTCTCCAAGTCTTCCTGAACTCCTACAACTGGTCGTACAGTGCGATCGACGGCGATCCGCACCTTGGCCCCAAGGTGTTCCACTACGCGACCAAACACTACGATGCGGATGTCCACGATGTTCGATACGTCTTGCAGCGTACCGAAGATCTGATTACTCTCCTGCAAGCACAGAAATGTTCCGTCGTCAGGCACAAGGTGGAACTTGTGGTCTTTGACAGCCGGAAAAGGAAGGTATCATGAACGCCAAGATCCAATGGTTATGGGACACCATCCACACAGGTATCGACACCGTCAAAGCGAAACTTTCAGGGGAAGGGTACGCACCTGTTGGCGTCATCTACGTACGGCCCAAACGATGGGAAGGTGACGACCAGGATACGGTTATGACGTGGCCCAACGACTACCCACGATCCGAACGAATCAGAGTCCTCAAAGAGATGGCCGCGTCGTATGAGGCGGACACGGTCGGTACCTCACAACACTACTTCCAAAAGGAACCGCAAGCATGAAAATCGCGTTCACCGGAGCCGGTGGGACCGGCAAAACAACCTTAGCGAAGTACATCTCTCAGAAGTGGGGGATCCCCTACGTGGGCAGCGTCAGCCGTGAAGTGATGAAGGAGATGGGCATTGAGAGCGAGATGGCGCAGCAGAACATGCACGAGGATGTTCTTCTCGAACTGCAACGAGGGATTTACGAGAGACGTAAAACGAAACTCGCGTCTCTTAATTCGTATGTCACCGATCGATGTGCTCTCGATAATTATATCTACGGCCTTCGTCGGTGTGGCGCGGCTCTGACTGAAGACGTTCGTGCGGAGTGGGAGAAGGGCGCGATCGAGGATCTCTATGCTCAGGATCTCGTGTTTCATACTCCGATCGGGCTCTTCCAGACGGAAGCGGACGGTGTTCGTGTCACCGATGCGAGTCACCAACACCTGATGGACGCGGCCATGTACGGCTTCCTGTGCAAGCATGCGTTCGATAAGCAGGCCGGTCACGTCTACATTGTGAATATGGCCGATCTGAACCGCCGCACGAAGTATATCGATGCGCTGATCTCAGAGGTCTATAGTGTCCAGTAATCCTACCGACCAAGTCATCAGGGTCAGACCTACTCTGACCCTGGTGCCTTGCAATCATTACTGGCTCGAAGTCAGAACGAAGAACGGTGAAGTGACGGCGGTCTGTAAGCACCGAGGGTGTCAGAAGAAAGAAATCTTTTCGTTGCAACAGTGGTCAGAATTAGCGGCGGCTGGCCGGTGCTTGAATAAGCCGGTACGTGTATGAACTTTGAGATTGAGCCGCATAAGTGGGTGAAGTTTCCTGGCGTGGGACGTGAGCGGTGCTGTAAGTGCGGCCTGTTGGCGCTCCACAATCCTCTCACAGCCTTCTGTATCCGGTACGGGTGTGACCATACCGACCATCCACGGTATAAGAGAATGTGTGAGACGTTAGGAAAAGGTTAGCCCTTCAAGGTACTGATGAGGTAACCAGCGACGCCGGTTGCCATTGATCCAAGGAAGGCCCAAATCAACTTCCACATTGAACCGACTTTTCCTTTCAAGTCGTGAACGTGGGTGACTAGGCCAGGAGTCTCAGGACTCCCGAAGACGTGTATATGAAGGTCCTTGAAGTCCCTGTGGACATGATCGTCGATGGCTTTGTGCTCGCGTAACTCCGCGATCAGTGTATTCAATTGTTGCTGATTTGCGTGAAAAAGAACGGAGTTCTCGTGGACTGCGGCTGTCAGTCGCTCGACATCTTTCGAGATAGAGATGATGAGTGCTTCGGGTGATTCCAACGCCATACCTGCCTTCTTATGCTGTGGATCTTCGTTCACGCTCCCACACCCTTTACTATAGTGGATTTTCCTTACGGAAGCAATGCCGGATCTTGAATGGTGATGTACGGAAAGACGTGTGCGCCTTCGTTCTCAGAAGACACAAACTCGTTGCGAACTAAAGGAAATTTCCGCAACAGTCCGTTGATCGTCGCGGTTGGCGCGGTGACGTTCACGGTGACGCCCACAACAAATGTTCTATTTCTATCCTCTGTTCCACCAGAGAACGGAAGCCCCTGATAGACTAAGTCAAGGGTGCGGTCAGCGTTCAGGTGCGCGAACGGCAAACCTTGGTAAACTTCATCAAGTGTACCGGCATTTTGGTCAGGGGGTGCCACGACCTCGGGGTT
>JAKAIP010000043.1 GCA_021825025.1 bacterium | reverse complement strand
AATTGCACGTTCCAATTCTTCCATGAAGCGCTCACGAGAAAGTTTTTTTTGGAGCAACAGAGCAAGGTATGCATATTCAAGTCCTAATTCTGTCATGCGTTTGTATGAAAGCCCTTTTACATGAAGGCGTCTTGCTTCGGAGATCATGCCTTCTTGCACTCGTTTGAGCAAACGATCGTGGATTTTTTTGCGAAGCATGTTCTCTCCAACGTGTACACCGAGCCAGAGTATCTTATATGTCTGTTTTTTCGAGGGCGGGGGCGTTTTACCGATAGCATAGGCAATCTCCAAAGCACGAATCAGGCGTCGCTTATGATCCGGTTCTATGGTTTTAGCGCGGCGTGGATCTTTCTTTTTGAGCAATGCATACAATGCGGCAGTACTTTTTTTCTCCAGTCGAGCTCGCAAGGAAGGATTGGGCGGTACTTCCGGAAAAGATATTCTTCCAAGTAGCGCATCCGCATACAATCCGGTACCGCCAACAATAATAGGAATATGTTTTCGTGCATGAATGGCATGCAGTATTGGTGTTCCTTTCTTTACATATTCGCTTACCGTAAAGCGGCGTTTGGGAGAAATAACATCAAGCAGATGGTGAGTGACACCCTCCATTTCTTTTGGAGTAATTTTCCCGGTTCCAATCGTGAGTTCCTTGTATACCTGACGGGAATCAGCAGAAATAATTTCTCCACGGAGCTTCTTGGCTAAGTAGACGCCCAATGCGCTTTTTCCCGACGCAGTCGGTCCGACCACGGCGATAACGAACGGTGTTTCCATGGTGCCGGAGGAGGGACTCGAACCCTCACCCCTTGCGAGACGCGATTTTGAGTCGCGCGCGTCTGCCATTCCGCCACTCCGGCATTGATACATCACAAATAGTGTGAGTGTTGTGTTAGTATAATCGCATGTCCGAGTTTTACAATAACGCTATTTTCTGGGTTGAGGTAGATAAGATAAAACCCAATCCGTTTCAGCCGCGCAAGGAATTTGACGAAGGGAAGCTGCAAGATCTTGCAAACTCTATCCGGCAGTACGGTGTCCTGCAACCGTTGGTTGTCTCACGGAAAGAAATTCAGAAAGATGATGGTGGATTGGCGGCTGAGTACGAACTGATCGCAGGAGAGCGGCGTCTGCGCGCCTCTCGGCTTGCAGGTATATCGCAGGTTCCGGTACTCATTCGAGCAGGATTCGATGACGACAAAACCAAATTAGAACTTGCCATCATTGAAAACTTGCAGCGAGAGGATCTCAATCCTATTGATCGAGCACAAGCATTTTCCCGGCTTACAGAAGAGTTTGGTTTCAAACACGTCGATATTGCCCAAAAAATAGGGAAGAGCCGGGAGTATGTATCAAATTCGCTACGCCTTCTTACCTTGCCCAAAGAAATGCAAGATGCGCTGTCTGCGGGCAGTATCAGCGAGGGACATACGCGCCCATTGCTCATGCTTTCCGATCGAGCGGAAGAACAGCAAACGCTGTTTCGTGAAATACTGCTTAAACGACTCACGGTACGCGATTCAGAGGCAATCGCGCGTCGTATCGCAACAGACCGCATTCGGAAGAAAGAATATTTGTATGCCCCTGAAATTATCGCCATGGAAAAGGAATTGACCGAAGCGCTCGGTACGCGCGTTGCGATAGAACCTAAGGAGCGAGGAGGAAAACTCTCCATTGATTTTATGGATGAGGAAGATCTGCATACACTGTTCCGCGCGCTCCAGGGACGACTTGAGCATGATCTGTCTACACCGCAAGAAGAAGCACCGCAAACAGAACTGCTGGATGATCGTTCAAAAGAGGAAAAAACGTTGGATGAAAACACGTTTGATCCAAAATACTTCTCACTGTAGTCCTGATTACGGTTGCTGCGTTTCCAGTGCAAGGCGAATATGTCGCCGGGCAAGGGTTGTTTTAGCAAAATCCAACCACTTCTGCTTTGGAGAGGCTGTTTTTTTTGTAATAATTTCGACGATATCGCCGTTATGGAGCGTGGTGCTAAGCGGTACCATTTTGCCGTTTACTTTGCACGCAAATACATGATTACCGATATCTGAATGTATGGCATAGGCAAAATCAATAGGGCTAGAGCTCATCGGTAAATCCACTACATCACCGGTAGGCGTAAATACGAATACACGATGTGAAAAGATATCGGTCTTCAATACTGTTTCAAGTTCTGGATCATTTATTTCTTCAGGAAGTTCAGAGAGCCATTCGGGAGCTGAAGGAGCTCCGTATCTATTTTTACGTGCGGATGCGGAGCTGGTTTGCACTTCTTTTGTTTCGGTAGTTTGCTTTCTTCCAAGCAGGCTTCTGATCCAATCAAAACTGGACTGGCGTCCTTCCTGTCCTTTTCCTTCCACATCCTTATATTTCACATGTGCTGCTATGCCATATTCTGCCTCCTGATGCATCGCTTCCGTGCGGATCTGTATCTCCACAATGCCGCCGTCTCCAGAAAATACCGTTGTATGCAAACTTTGATATCCGTTTGGTTTGGGAAAGGCAATGTAGTCTTTTATTTTGTTCGGAAGCGGCTGCCATAATTTATGCACCACCCCGAGCACACGGTAGCAATCCGCTATCGTAGGGACAATAACGCGGATCGCAGCCACATCATGAATATTTTCAATATTGTTTTCCTTGCGCTTGAGTTTCTGAGACAAGCTCCACAATCCTTTGACTCGGAAATCGCTATGAAACGAAGTGATGCCGCTATCGGCCAACCCTCGTTTCAGCGTTTTAAGCATCTTTTGTAAACGACTAGTTGTTTCTTTTGCTCGTTCTCCCAGAAGCTTTTTGGTCGTTGCGTACTCTTCGGGGTATGCGTAGGCAAATGCGAGATCTTCCAACTCTCGACGTACAGTACCAATACCAAGACGATGGGCGATCGCAGCGTATATATCGAGTGTCTCCAAGGCAATTCGTTTTCGTTTCTCAGGAGGCACGAACTGTAGTGTCTGCATGTTATGCAGGCGGTCCATCAGTTTAATAATAAGAACGCGCGCATCCTTGCCGGTTGCCACAAGCAGTTTTCGCAAACTTTCTCTATGCCGTTCCACTCCTCGGTATTTGAGGTGTCCCAGCTTCGTCACTCCTTCCACTAAGAAACGTATTTCTTTCCCGAATTCCTTTTCGATTGTCTCTGGTTTTACTCCAACATCTTCGATTGCATCATGCAGCAAACCTGCAGCAATCGTCCGGGCGCTCATGCCAAGGCTTGCCAGGCCTTTTGCCGTGGCAACAAGGTGTACGAGATACGGTTCTCCTGACAGTCGCTTGTGATCTTTATGTGCCTCTGCGGCAAATGTATACGCTTTCTCTATCAGCGTGCTGTCTGCAGCGCTCGGCGCATCCATGAGATTGGTAATCTCCTTGCTATCCGACATGCGTCAAGTGTACGACGTTCATGCCGGAGCGTCTATCATGGTTATTTTTTGGTTCGTTTTTTTGCTGCGCCTCCGCGGCCACGTGTTTTCTTTTCTTCTGAGAGAATTTCAAGTGCACGGGAAAGTTCTACGGTGTATACGTCATCCTGTTTGAGAGAACGAAAATCACCGTCATGCATGATGTAGGGGCCGAATCTCCCTACATTGGCGATAATCGGCTTTCCCGTCTGTGGATGCTCGCCCAGTGTGCGCGGCAGGGAAAGATAATGCAACGCGTCTTCTAGGGTTACCGTACTTGGATCTTTTTCCCGCGGAACGCTCGCGCGGCGCGGTTTTTCTTTTCCTTTCTTTTTTCCTTTCTCCGGGATACCTATCTGCACGTACGGACCAAACCGGCCGGTAAGCAGATATATAGGAAGACCGCTTACAGGATCTGTCCCCAATGGCTCTGGCGGTTCATTGGAAAGCACTTCTCCTGTTTCAGTGCGTGCTCCCGTGCACTCAGGAAAACGAGAACAGCTCATGAATTTTCCTTGCCGGGAGAGTTTGTACACCATAGAAGAACCACATACAGGACAGGGGAATGCTTCCGGTGCTGGCCCCAGATCGGTGAGCTTGCCGACTGTATCTTCTTTTATTTTCACTTCCTGTTGGAACGGCGTGTAAAAATCCTTGAGCGTTTTTACGTATTCGCGTTTCCCTTGTGCGATATCGTCAAGTTCGTCCTCCATTTCTGCTGTAAAAGTATCGCTGATATAGGTAGGAAAGTTATCTTCAAGAAACGTGGATACCACATCTCCCGTTTCCGTAGGGATAAGAGAGCGGCCTTCTTTCACTACATAGCCGCGGTCATTGAGCGTTTTCATGATGGAGGCATAGGTGGATGGCCGACCAATGCCTCGCTTCTCCAATTCTTTAATAAGTCCTGCCTCAGAGTATCGCGCCGGTGGTTGGGTTTGTTTTGCCTGCGACTGTATATCAACGAGCGTAAGCGCATCTCCTACAGAGAGCTTTGGAACCTCAGTATCTTCTCCTCGTGCATCCGGATCTGCTTGCAACCATCCGGGAGATACCACCCGTGAACCATTGATAGCAAATGCAGGGATATCTTTCGTACGAATCGTAGTGCTCACCTTAGTGCGCAGCATCTTCGCTTCTGGCATCTGTGAAGCGATGGTACGGGCCCAGATAAGTCCATACAATCTTTTTTGTTCATCGGTAGTACCCGCTTTGCGTACCATAGGATGAGTGGGGCGGATCGCTTCATGGGCTTCCTGTGCATTTTTACTTTTGGTTTTGTAGCTCTGTGCTACATACTGTCCGGCACCAAAGAGGTGTTCGGTGATTTTCTGTATTTCTTGATGTGCTTGGGCACTCAGCGTGGTTGAGTCCGTACGCATATAGGTGATATGTCCGGCTTCATAGAGTTTTTGCGCGATTCCCATAGTACGCGACGGCGCAAACCCCAGGCGTGAACTGGCCGCCTGTTGGAGTGTTGAGGTAGTAAATGGCGGATTGGGACGTCGGCTTACTTCGGTCTCCTTAATATCTTCCACAAACCATGTTCCATGCTTTCCTTTATAGAGAATCTCTTCTACCTGTTTGCTGTCACGCGGTTCTTCTTCGCACGTTACGGTAAAGGGGGTTTTGCCGTTTTGTAATTGTGCGGTGATGACCCAGTAGTCTTCCGGATGAAATGCGCGAATTTCTCGCTCGCGTTCCATAATAATGCGCAGAGCGGGGGATTGTACGCGGCCAGCGGAGAGTCCGTAGCGCACCTTTTTCCAGATGAGGCCGGAAAGATCGTAGCCGACCAGCCGGTCGAGCACGCGGCGCGCTTCCTGGGCAAGGCGCAAATGCTCGTCTATGGGGCGGGGATGGCGTAGCGCTTCTGCAATCGCTTCTTTCGTAATTTCATGGAAGACAATACGTTCCGGTTTCTTGAGCTTCAGTTCTTGGGCGATGTGCCATGCAATCGCTTCTCCTTCGCGGTCGGGGTCGGTAGCAAGAATCACTTCTGCAGCCTTGCGGGCAAGAGCGCGTAATGAACTGATCACCTCTTCTTTATTCGGCACGACTTCGTAGTGAGGTACGAATCCTGCAGGAATGTCGATTGCCTTCTTGTTGTTCTTGGGAAGATCACGCACATGGCCCACAGAAGCGCGCACAGTAAAATCTCCCGAGCTATCAATCTCGGAAAGATATTTTTCTATGGTTTTCGCCTTTGCGGGGGATTCGACAATAACTAATTTCATACGTAAAGCTGTACCCATTGATACAACGAATTATAAAAGAGTGCAAAATGAAGCTGTTTTTAAAAAATTAAAGAGCCGTCTACTGACGGCTCTTTTCTTTCTTATTCATGAGGCTCTCATACGAGGCATTCTCTCCGTATCGTCTAGATAATACCCGTGGACAGGAAACCTGTTTGGCTTGAAATGTGATACCACGTTCTTCGGATAAACAGCGGCCTCCTTCCATTTTCCGCTTTGTATCCAGTCGTAGAGTACCACCTCACCCTTGCTTCCGCATATGAGTATTATCCAGCCGCCGGGCACGAATCCTGAAATGTCGTGCCGGAGCGGTTTGACTGGTTCCAGGCGAGGCCGCCCTTTTCCATCGATACTGTACGCGATGACCCAATCATGCAAGAGAGGAGTGATAATGCTCACTATTCCCATGTGCATAACTTGCATCGCAAGG
>JAKAIP010000001.1 GCA_021825025.1 bacterium | reverse complement strand
ACTGCGCACCAATTCGGAGCACTTTTTTTCTTGTGTCATAGTGTTTTATTTAGTTGTCAATGTGCCGCCATCACTAGCAGGTGGTGGCGCGGAACCTTTCTAATGCTCCGCATTGGGCGCCGGAATAATGGGGTGAGTCCGGCGGCCTAGCGGGGTACTAATACGTGAACAGATATAGTGGATGTGTCGCACCGACTGAGATCGAGCAGAATAACCAGGTATAGAGGGCTACGATGGCGAGGGTGATGATGATTGAACCGGAAACAGGGTAGAAGATGCGATCTATACGCTGCCAGCGTTGGCGGATGCGTGCTTCTGGTGTCGTGTACCAGCGGCGTGCATAGGCCACGTCTGCGGCGGTTATGGTTTGGTTATAGGCCATATGAGATGTGGAGGTGACGTGCCTTGATTTTGAATAAAAGATCGATGAGAGCGGAACGAGAGGACGCGGAAGCGAAGTGACGGACGTTGCGATGGACTACGTGACCGGTATAGCGACCGGTGATGGGGTTAAATTGGATATACATGGTGTGTTTTTGAGTGATTTTTTTAATATTACAACACATCGACCGGTGCTGTTTTGGCATAGGCTATGTAGTATACCATTACATAGTCTATTCAGTGGTATACTGAATGGTATACTACATGGGCTACTACATAGACTATAGCATAGCCTATGCCAAAAAGGCAAAAAAAAACTGTGGATAACTCGACTAAATGGCTTAACGGAGCCGTTTTCTGTAAAAATGACTGAAAATGAGGCAAAAATGGCACTTGTTGCGGTTAAGCCGTTTTGTGGTGTAGTGGTGGGGGGGTGCGTGAGGCAGGTATATTTTACAGTCACTTTTTTTATAACATGAATTATACCACGTTTTTGTTAATTTGTCAATAGTCTTTATTACATATATAACAAAGGAGAAAAAGAAAAAAACATATATATATAAAAAATACCCCTATTGTCAGGGTCACCCCCCACCTCGCGTCAGAATATGGCTTAACCACAACAACACGTGCCACGTGAAACGCGGCGCGATCCTGTTTTCTGTCAAGTCCCCCTACTGTTGCCGGTCTCGTCGTTGTAAAATAAGGCTATAATGGTTAATAAGCGTCGGACAAGATATATTGTCCGACGTATTGACAGAATAGAAAGACGTGCCTTGTTAAATATAGGGCCGCTCACCCCCATGAAAGGTGGTCGGAATCTTTTTAATCAACAGTCCCTCTCTCTCCATACACACAGCCTGAATTTTCAGATCAGCGCCTTTTGAAATGTGTTGTATAATATTTTCATGTCACAATCCAAGAAACCTATAACGAACACCTCAACAAAAACATCCCTGACCGCTGACCAGAGACGGGAACTGAATGCCTTTAAGAAAAAGGTATATGGCTTCTTTAAGGTCCAAACGGTCCAAGACGCTATCGATAGACGTATAGCTGGGGTTCATACCAGACACTACACTGTACCAGCCTTAGCGTCCTATTTAGGCATGCTTCCGGCGGAATTGATTGCCATAGATGACTTTAGAAAAAAGGTGGTCGATTACTCTCTCCTTCAGTGTGAAAACTACATCCTAAACGCTCTTTTCGACGCTAGGATCGACCGTAACATAGGCATCCTACTACTAGAGCAATATCACGGTTACGGTCGCCGTAAAGCCAAACAGGACGGTTCAGAGAAGCGTAAGACTATAAGCGACATCCTCGATGAAATCGAAACAAATAGATAAACTTCATGTCCTAACCGGTCACGATCCACGTCTCCTTGACAAAGACTGGCGTATTAATCATTTGTATAAAGTCAAAGGAATCGAAAACCGTATTATTCCCTTCGTCCGGAACCGTGCACAAAGAAAGTTCAATGAAGATAAACACAACCGAAACATCATACTGAAATCTCGTCGTCTCGGTTTTACTACCGATGAAGCCATAGATTCGCTGGATGATGCCCTATTCGTTCCGAATACCGACAACCTGATCCTATCTTATGACCAACGTTCTCAGTTGGATATCTTCGACAATAAGGTGTCATTGGCGTGGGGGCAGCTATCACCGGCGCTCCGGTCTATGTGGACGCTGGATGCTGAGCGCGCAAACAAGCTGAAATTCAACTTTGGGGATGGCAGTTCATCGTCGATAACGGTTCTGGCAAAGGGTCGCGGCGGTACCTTCAGCCGCGCGCACGTTTCCGAATTCGGGAAGATATGCCGGGAGTCACCAGCAGAAGCAAGAGAGATCATCTCAGGTACTGTTCAGGCTGTTCCGATGCATGGAAGGGTGGACATTGAATCGACCGCTGAGGGGGATACAGGTCTGTTTCACGACATGTTCTGGGAGGCATACGAAAGGGGGGATCCTACGAACCCGTCGGAGTATAAGGCGCATTTCTTCAATTGGACGTTCGACGATCAGGAATTGGAAAAAATACAGACGATGGACCCGTCTACGATGCCGCGACGGTTCAAGTTGTACCAGGAGGAACACACGCTCACAGACCGTGAGATTACGTACTACTACCTGAAATGGCTGTCGCTGAACAAGGATTGGGACATGCTGCATCAGGAATATCCGACGACACCGGAGGAAGCCTTCGTGAACTCGGGAGGAAATCTGTTCTCGATCGAAAAATTGAACGAGATGAAAGTTCGCGATGGAGAACAGGTCGGGGATTGGCTATACTTCGCGGACTATAAGCCAGGGCACCGATATGGGCTGGGGGCAGACCCATCCGAAGGGGTGGGCCAGGATAATGCTACGATCGCCATCGTGGACTTCGATGCGAAGCCGAAGGCGGAGCTGGTGGCACTGTACGTATCGGATCGCATCGCTCCGGATAATTTCGCATATGAGATACGTAATGGCGGGACCCGCTACGGGAACTGCATCGTTGCCGTGGAACGAAACAATCATGGTTTCGCGACTCTTGTCAAACTACGAGATATATATTTTAATATTTTTAAGGAGATCAAGATGGATACGATGCTGGATTCCGAAACGGAACGCATCGGTTTCCACGCAACGGCGGGAATGAATGCTAAAATAGCATATGACCTTTCGACGGCGATCAACGAAGACGAGATCAATGTTCCAGATAAAGAGACGGTTGATGAACTGAAAACATTTCCGAAGCAGTCGTCGTCGAAGAAAGATAGTCGGGGAAAGCACTGGGATCGCGCGAAGTCGCTTATGATCGCATACCACATGAAAAATTTTGCAACCGGAAATAGGGTGGTCGTCACATCGTCGGATAGCGCATTTGATGCGTTCAGCGGCATAGGGCAATTTTAATTTACAGCGTATAATTACAGCACATGGAGACACAAAAAACTCTTGACGAACGCCAGAACCCGACGATCACTGCGCCGGATTATTCCGATCTCGAGATGCAGTACATCGGGATCCTGCGAAACAAGATGGCAAGAGCACGAGACATTCGTGAGAACGAACACGACGAGTTCGATGGCATGACGTATACGCAGCGATGTGAATGGAATAGGAAGGGTGCGAACACCTATATTCAGCCGAAGAGGAATAAAGACGATACGACGTTCGTGACGGGTGTGACGAACGAGAAGATGACGCTGATTCATTCGTATCTCATGAATCTCAACCTCACGCCGGAGGTGATGGCGTGGAACGAGTCGGCTCTGAAAGACAATGATATGGCGATCTCATTCGAAGACATCATCATTAAGACGTATTACGATGAGGATGACGATGAGAAGATCGCAGCGCGTCAGCGGGTGATGCTTGAGCAGGGGGAAGTGTTCCTCGAAGAGGTGTGGGAGACGGGAACGGTGAAGCTCAAGCGATTCGTTGAGGCATTCAACGGACAGAATTTCGATACCGCAAAATGGATAACGCAGCACAAGAAAAAGCCAGGACGTCCAGTTCATAACATAATTCAGAATGAGAACGTGTTTCTCGGAGACATTACGGTATTCGGCATCGAAAATCAACCATTCATCTTTACGGTGCAGCAGCTTCCGTACGAGTTGGTCGAAGAGGAGTATGGTACATGGAAGCGGTGGGAGAGCGTGCAGAAGAAAGTGCAGTATTTTTCATATGCTTCCCAAGCGCAGGGAACGGTGTACAACAACAACTGGTCGCTAACGAAACTGCAGGAAGATCACTGTGAAGTGATTAAATATCAGGACCGGTTCAACAATGAATACGCGGTTATAATCAACGGCATTCTCATGACGCCGGTAGGTCTGCCGCTCCCGTGGCAGTGGGGTGATGAACCGCAGTACAACATTACGATGCAGGTGCTGTGGATCATTTCACCGTTCTTCGCATACGGTAAGTCGGTTCCGATGATCATGCGCACGAAGCAGTTACTGAACGATGAATTCTGGCGGCTCATGATATTGAAGACGCAGAAGTCGTTCATTCCGTCGTATGCGAACATGACTGGTGTGCAGCTGAGCAATCGGATCTTCATGCCAGGAAAGATGACGCACGGTATTGATGCGGACAAGATCAAACGATTGGATCCTGAGGGGTCGATCGGAGTGACGCGCGCGGAGATGCAGGTGGTACAGGAACTGCAGAAGTCAATTGATAATGACACAGCTTCCGCATCTATTACAGGTGTTGGGTCTCAAGGAGGCGGTCGTCAGACAGCAACACAGCGACGACAGATGCAAAGCCAGGCGGAACTCATGGTGGTGCTTATTGTGTTCGCTGCATCGACGCTTGAGCGTAAGCTCGGTCAGGCGCGCCTGTACAATGTGCTGGAGAACTGGTTCCGGCCGCTGAAGAGTGAAGAGGTGAAGATTGATGACGCGCGTAAGGAATTGAAGAACACATATAGGACGATGAACCTCGATAAGATGATCGACAATGAGGGACCGGGGCAATCGATCGTACGTATCGGTCCGGCACAAGATGGGGCGGATATTTATCGTGAGGAGGAAGACATCAAAATGCGCACGGGTGTTCCGACACGCATACATACGATTGATCCAGATGTGGTGCAGGGCGGTAAGTACACTTTTCGCGTGAATGTGATCCATAAGGAAAAGAAGACTTCGGATCTTGGTAAGATCATGTTCAAGGAGATGATGGACGGTGCGATGCAGTATTTCCCAGATACTCTCAATAAGGAAGAGATGCAGAAGGAGTATGCGACGGTGTGGCGGCAGAATCCGATGAAGATGTTCAAACAAGCACAGCCGCAACAGGGTGATCAAGGTGGTGGTGATCAGCAGCAACCGCCGCAGCCAACTGCAGGTGGTCAGGGCGCGCGCGGCAAATTGATGCCGAAGACATTAATCGAAGCAGGTAAGGCTCCCACGCCAACACCGCCAGGTCAGGCAGCGGTTGGTATGATGTGATATGACGAAATCCAAAAAAGATGAACTGGAATTGACACGGCACAATTTAAGTGTGCTGTCGATTGTTGATGTTGTGGATGATTCGAGGTTGAATGGATCAGACCGTAAGAACTATTTGGCATATGCGCATGAGCTGATGCTCAATCCCGTGTTTCAGAATATTTGTAAACTTATCTCATTGAAACAGCGCGATATGACAATCTGCGATGCCGAGACCGATGTGCAGTTGGCATATGGAAGGGGGACGATCAATGGCGTGTCGTTGGTGTATGAAGCAGTCCTGGCACTCAATAGTGAATTTGAATCGGCGCGACGCAATGCGCCTGAATTTGACGAACAAAACTCTTTACCTGAGATATAATGTTCGTATGGTCGATAATATTATTGTTAATGGCCGTATGGTGGACGGTACCAAAATTTCCACCCAAAACAAACGATAAGATTATCTATGGAAAAGAAACTATCTGACATGACTGAAGAAGAGATCCAAGCGGAGATCGATCAGAAGTCACAGGCGAAAGCCGAGGAAGCAGCTCAAGCTCTTAAGACGGAGCTTGATAATGCGAAGAAGGAATTGGAGAAACTTCAGAACAAGGACTTCGATTTTTCGAAGATGAAAGAGGGCGAGAAGGCATTACTCGACAAGATCACGACTCTTGAGACCAGTCTTAAGGAGCGAGACGTACGCGAGGTTACGAGCAAGAAGACGGAGCTCATCGATGCATTTGCGGGAGCGAATGCAGACCTGCGTAAGAGTCTTGAAGAGAATTACGCCAAGCTTGCTATGCCAGAAGGCACTCCTCAGGAAATCGAAGCGCGCATGAAAGAGGCGTTTACGCTTGCTACTGGCGCGCGCCCAGATGACAACGAGGACATCATGCGACGCGGTTCTTCAGCTGCGCGCTCAGGTCGCATCAGTGTTAAAAATGATTCGATTGATCCAAACGTTTCCGCTCTTGCTGCTAATTTCGGCAAGAATGGTTACAAGGTTACTGATGAAGATATTAAAAAGTATAACAAGTAATTACCATGGGACGACCAAAAAATAATCCGGTGGTTCCGGAAGAATACGTTAGTGCGTCTGAGGGTGAGGCATCTGTTGAGAAAACAGTTATCACGCCTGAACCTGCGCCAGTATCAAAACTCTCTTCGCATAAAGCAGCTAAGGAGAACGGTTCAGAGATCGCTGCTTTGCGTAAGCTCATTGAAGGGTTGCAGCGCGATCGTGAAGAAGACAAGAAGAAGTACGCAGAGGAAGTGGGTATGTTGAAGGCTGTGGCTGATAAGGGCGCACTGGCGAAGTGGGAAGCGAAACAGGATCGTAAGATCGTGCGTGTTGTCAAAGTGAAGTTCTACGATGGCGAACTAGTTACTTCGTGGCGATCAGTGCTAGATCGCGTGTGGAAGGACAATGATAACAACTGGCACGAGCGCCAGACATACGAGATCACGACCGAAAGCGGCGCGACGCATCAGATGGATATTCGTGATTTCGGTACCTTGCTCGAATCGCGCCCTGCAAAGGTTGTTAAGCGTGACCAACACTTTGAGGATGATGACAACGGCGTCGAAGTCCTCACAGAGACTTTTACGCTTCAGTTGGAGGGTCGAGAAGATACGTTCACATTAAAGGGTAACTTTGTCAATTAACATGGCTACAAAAAAGACAAACAGCAGCACCCAGAAAGGAGCAGCTGCGCTTGGTAAGAAGATGAACATCACAATGCCGATGAAGAACAGCGGCAAGCATATGGGTCTGAAGATGAAGAAGACTATGAAGTCAAAGCGCGCGTAATATCATGGCAAAGTATTACGGCAATCGAGAGATTCTCGATATCAAAGACGCAGAACCAGGGTTTAAGGAAGTGCACCTTGAGGGCGAGAAGACACAGATCATCTCAGAAAAGATGCTTGCAGTCGTCCCGACGGATGAAGCCGTTGATCTCACAACGCTTCGCGACCGCGAATGCGAGCCAGTGATCGATGAGATCTTCACTATCTTGAATGAATATAAATCATCCATGAAGGATGATGATAAGCGTCAGGAAGCGGTGCAAAAGATCTTGGTGGTGCTTCACCAATGGAACGTGAAACTGGTCGACATTGAGCACATCTTCGATACGTTCATGAGTGAGATACGTGCGGTTGCGAGCCTTACGTCAGAGAGTCTCAACTATTCCTTTGACAAAGCATCGGAAATGTTGTATGGTGGCGTAGGTAAATATACACGTCGTATGCAGGATGTGCATAAAGTACTTGTGCAAAACACACAAGTGTCTGATAATGTTAAACCAGAGGACGAGACAGTCCCATCTGATCAGCAATAATTGCGGTTAGAGACGCGGAACGCAGATAATGTGTTCCGGTCTGTGACCACAAGTCACCCTGGGGGAGATCACCCTACCTAACAAATCATCCGATCATTTTGGATTAATCCACCCAACGGATCATCGGACAGGGCGATTATAGGGTTAATTTTTATCTTCTTATGGCCTTTACACGTAGGACCGGGAAGACCAAGGCAATGTGGTTCCCGAAGGCGGCCTCAACCGCCATTGCTGAAGGAGCGGCGCTGGTATTTAGCAGCGGCTATGTGACTCCAGCAACCTCCACTTCTCCGATCCTTGCGGGTATTTCTCGCAAGACCGTTGCATCAACCGATAGCGACTATGCTTCGCATACGCTTATTCCGGTCGAAGTTCCGGTGGAAGACGGTGTGAAGTGGGAGGCACTTACTGCATCAGCGGTTGCAACCGATATTGGTGTCGCTTGTGACCTTACTGATTCAGTCACGGTTAACCGAGGCGGCACGTCGCACAAGGTGGTTACGATCACTGATGTTATTGACGCTACTCACGTCTTGGTTGTTCTCAATAGTTTCTTTGGGCATCTTAACGGGGCATAGTTATTAGCATTTAGCATTTAGACGTTTATGGATCTAAATACAGTAGGACTCAATGTCTTCGTGCAGCTCGCCAACGTCATCTTCGAAAAGGAGAAAGACACGGTGGAAATGAATGCTCGTAATTCGGGCCTCTTCATTGTCGAGACTGTACCAGAACAGACAGGCGACATCCGACAGTTTACCGAGATCGATCGCAATCGGTATGCGCGTCGTAAGCAGGAAGGCGATCAGTCTGCACACGCAAAGGTGCAGCAGGGCTATTCGGTTAACCTCACCGCATATCGTGTGGCTGCAGATCTTTCGATCACTTACGAAATGCGAACCCGTAACAAGTATCAGGATGTCATTGACACCCTTACCTCGCTTGGTACGCAGGGCGCAGAGCGCATGGAGCTCGACCTGTCGCACCGCATTACCTTCGGCACCTCTACGTCGTATACCGACATGGACGGTGTCTCCGTGGCAATCGCAGTGGGAGATACGCTCTCGCTCTTCAACACGGCGCATACGGTCAAAGGTTCGTCAGTGACGTACCGAAACCGTTTGGCGAACAACCCGCTTATCTCGCGCGGTTCGCTTGAGTCGATGGAGCGGCAGTTTGTCGAGCAGTCGGTGAACCAGTTCGGCGAGAAGATCCGCATTTCTCCGGATCTGCTCTGGACGACTGATGATCCGACGCAGATCAACGTGGTGCAGGAATATCTGAAGTCGCTCGCCTCTCCGGATGCAGTGAACTCAGGTGTCGAGAACGTTTACAAGTACAAGTACCGTCATGTCATTTTGCCGCTCGTGGCAACTGATGTGAATGGTCTTGTAGACTCGACGAAGAATAAGTATTGGGGTCTTGCTTCAACCAAGAAGTCCACTGCCCATCTTCTCGTATGGGAGGAACCACATCTCAAATCTCCGTCAGAGGGGAACAACGGTGACGATTTCTCGACCGATGATTGGACGTTCGGTGTACGTGCAGGCTATGGCATTGCAATCACTAACGCTCAGTGGATCGGGTTCTCATCGGGCGACGGTACGGCTTAGTCCTTTCAACCCTTCGGGGTTGGAATGTGGATCTAATCATTGGACGCACATTCTAACTCCGAAGGCGGTAAGTGACGCTTTAATCACAAACATACAAATATATGTCAGATAGACCAAATCAACTTACGCGTTATAGCACTATTGCAAAAGCGCTTAACGTCGCTCCTACATCAAAAGTATTCTTTGTTCTCAATGGTTCACAATCATGGTTCGGAAATTTCGAAAATGAATTCTCGCCCGACTATGATGGTGTTCCACGTGTATATTCCTCGGTTAAGACAGCATTAGCAAATTGTGTAGCATCTCGTGGCGATGTTATTCTCATTATGCCGAATCATACCGAGGACATCACTAGCGCAACTGATCTAAACATCAACGTAGCTGGTGTGCGCGTCGTCGGTCTTGGTTCCGGTAATAATCGGCCAACCTTCACCCTTAAGACTGCTACTTCAGCCATCCTTACATTCTCAGCAGCGAATACATCGCTTGAGAATTGTATTGTTGATGGTACTGGCATTGACGCTATCGCATCGATGTTCAGCGTTACGGCGGCTGGTGTCTCGGTTCTTGGCAACAAGTTCGTTACGGCAAGTGCTACTGCACAGGCGACGCTCGGGTTCCTTACCACAGCTGCTGCCAACGACCTCAAGATTCTCGATAACGAATTCTACGGAACATCAGATGCGGGAACTACGTCGGTCGTTCGCCTCGTTGGTGGTACGAACATTCACATCGAACGCAATAGCTTCATTGGCGGCTATAGCTCTGGCGTTGGTGCAATTGAAAATATCACCACTGATTGCGTCAATCTTGTTGTGAAGGACAATCTCATTAACAATCTAACCGCACTTTCGACGAAGGCTATGACCTTCACCGCTGGTTCGACGGGACAGATTTCAGGCAACAAGATGCAGATCCTTTCGGGTACCGCTCCGATTACTGGTGCTGCGATGTCATGGGTTGGTGGAAACTACTATGCTGCAGCGGTTGCAACAGCTGGCACCCTTATCTAGTAATTGATCGCGGGTTTATTCTGTGGATGAATATTCTTCCACAGAAATAGATCCGCGATATAATATAGGCATATGGAACTATTACATCTTGATAAGCGTGATGGGTATATCTATGACCCAGTGATCAAAGGTTACGATACGAATTTTTGGTCATCGATCGTAGGTACTCCAACGGTGAGTGGTACTGCTCTTACTAAAGTTCTTCAGTTCAACTCTCAGTCAGCGGCATCTTATCTCTTGCACTGCTTTGTAGATATTGAATTCGGTCTTACGGTTCCTGTCGCACCTACTGCTGGGCACTCTCGTCAGTGGGGATTGATTGCACCAGCTCAACTGAATCAGGGAGGCGCTGCAGTGACTGGTGCGTTGTATTTCGACATCACTGGTACGGCGTTTACCTTCAAGGTTGTCGATAATCTGGGCAACGTACTTTCCAAGACCTTGACGTGGGCAGCTGGTTATACGAACACTTTTACGCGATTCCGAATTCGCTGGGAATCGGACCGTATTCAGGTTCTGATTAATGATGTGGTTGTGGCGACTGTTGATGAGATGAATCTGACTGACTCAGCAACAATCGTGCAGGGCATACCGAAGAACTCACTTCCGATCTATATCAATAACGGTGTCGCTGATAACGAATTACTGTCGTATATACAGGTTCGTCGTGCAGCGGCTATTGTGTAATCTATGCCCCACAAATTCTTGTACATCATGTTCGGTGCGATCGTTGGGGCGAGTCTCTTCATTGGTTCCTTTGCGGCAGCTAGCAGCTTGCTCGAACCGAATCATGGTGGCGGTCTGCTAACTCCAGTAATCATTGATCTAAGTCATGTGAGCGGCACACTCCCTATTCAGAATGGCGGTACGAATGCCACCTCGTATCCTACGAATGTTCTTATCGGCTACAACGGATCCAGCTTCGTAGCTACAGGGACGCCGCAACTCACAGTGGGGAATCTGGTGGCCACTTCAACGACGGCTACCTCGACGTTCGCAAATACTGTGGCTATTGGCACTACTACGCCTACCACCACTCTATTTATGGTGACGAATCCGAACGCGTCATCAACAACCAATGTGGCATCGACGACCCTTACCTTAGGGAATATATTCGCCACCACCTCGCCAGCGCAATTCACGATTATGACGAGCAACGGTAGTACATCCTGTATGTATATTCAGGGCACATCGTCGCCAACGATTGTAGTGCAGCCGAACGCATGTAATTAAAATGAACTATCGACGCGATGAACGACCTGAATATGTACGCCAGATCAATCAATTAAAGGCTGAACTGGCATCTGTGAGTAGCGCGCTCGGAAGCGAGAGGATGTTTTTAGACAGCGTTCATTCTGAAGTTGCTAAACTTAGGATAGAGAAAGAGTCTCTGCAAACTCAGATTAGTCAGATGCTAAGAAAGTTGGCCCAATTAGATCTTGATCATGCGTCCCACACAAATCGAGTTCATGACATCGTTATAGAACATGAACGCCTCATGTCGGAGCACTCCGATAAGATACAATCGGTAGTCTCTAATATCGCTCAAGCATCTGTAGATCTCGAAGCTCTGCGCACAAAACATAAGGAATTCAAAACCTTGTCAACACAGTTCTCGGATCTCGAGGCTGAAATCGGGAACCTGAGAAAGCAAAGAGAAGAACTCACCACTTCTACTGATGAGCGTCTTACTGCCGTGGAAGCTCGTGAACAAGAAGCGCATAAGCTGGAATCCGATATTGATGCTAAAATTGAAGAGAACGGTCGGATTCTGCGTGATATCTCGATCGTCCGAAGTGATATCTATGTCTACGCAGGTCGCCTGCAAAAGTACTATGACCATGTTGGTCTGAAGATACAGGTCGAAGAGATTCTTAATCATCGTATGCCTAAGGAATAATATGTCTGGATCCCGATTTCTAGCACCGACAACTCCTGGAGCCATGCTTTCGCCTGGGTCTAATCAGGTCACTCCAAGTGAACTCCTGACTCTACAGGCGATCGACAACAATGTATTTTTTGTGTTGAGTGAAATACCTACTGGATTAATCAATGGTGTCAACGTCACGTTTACTATAGCGCATACACCAAGTCCAAGTAGCTCTTTGGAGGTGTGGCTCGGGGGTCAGAAGCTACAACTGACGACGGATTATACCTTTGACAACAATGTGACGATCACGATGAACAACGCCCCGGCAACTGGACAGATCTTAATGGTAAATTATTTTAGACATCCATGATGAAAAAGATTTTTACATTCATAGCAGTGGCATGCCTTTTGATCTTGGGTGGTGCGAGCGTTGTGTCGATAGCGAATGCAGCAACCATTCTGTTTCCAGGTGGCGGTGGTACTGGTTGGGGTTATCCTGGAGGTCTACAGGCGCATACAATACTGATCGGCAATGGTATAAATCCAATCTCCACCACCTCTCCAAGCACCTCAGGATATGTATTGACCTCTAATGGCGTCGGCTCGGATCCAACATTTCAGGCACTTCCTCCGAGCGGTTCTTTCCCTTTCACTCCTACTACTAACTTCGGTGTAGCAGTGAACTCGACCTCGACCCCTCTATGGGACACAGCAGGCTTGATGGCGTCCTCGACATCGTATTTCGGCACAACTGGACAGACATCTATAAACTCTAATGGTACGATCACTGTGGGTGGTGTAGCCGGTACAGCTACCTCGACATTCGCTACCGGAATCACTGTCGGTACTGGCTATGCTCCCTACCCAGAATATTCTTTCAATGCTGACCCGAATACGGGTATAGATTCAACAGCCCCAGATGTGATGAATCTTGTGAATGCTGGCATAAACACTATGACTCTCTCGTCGAGCAACAAGGTCGGCATCGGCAGCTCTTCTCCTTCTGAAGCGCTTTCAGTCATGGGGAATGCACAAGTATCGGGCAACATAAGCGGAGCCAATCTTACGGCAACGGGTACTCTTAATGTCACGGGACAGACCACTCTCGCAACGGCTCTGTCTGGTTTCCTTAAAGCAACTGCGGGTGTCGTCTCCTCGGCTCTTGTAGACCTAACGGCAAACGTCACAGGTATCCTACCTATAGCAAACGGTGGTACGAACGCATCTTCCTTCACCACCTCAGGCAACGCTGTATATTACGACGGTACGCGTCTCTCCACGGCTCCTACGACGGCCGCTATCACGATTCCGTATGCGTCTACAACAGTAATGAGTTCTACTGGTTCGGCGTATTTCGCAACCAGTGGGGGGAATGTTGGGATTGCAAGCTCAACACCATTCTCCAAACTCTCGATTGATGCGCAAGCAACTTCGGCGCCGTTCTTCGCCATCGCATCTTCGACGGGCAATCTTCTTCAAGTCAACCAGAACGGCGCTATCGCAGTCAGTCAAGCCGAACCCGCGACTACGACGACTATCGTCTATGACTGGAACTCTGCGAACGCTGCTCAATACTTTATCGGCGGATCGGCAACGTCTATCACTATCATAAATGCCACCACGACCCTTAACGCAGGCAGCTCACGTGTTCTTGTGGCTTGCAACCCATCAGGAGCCTCTGGCGGTGCGCTGACGCTCACAGGAGCTTATACGCTCTCTGGTACGTTCTCTACGACCGCCGGCAAGTGCAACTACATCAATCTCTATAACAAGGTAAGCACCTCGACTGTGGTCACTCCTTACTCGTATACCGTCGATGCGTTCGTTAATGCGACACCGTAGTATGAATTACGAAAAAGGATATATAGATGGAAAATCTGCTGGAAAGCATTTTATAAATCTTATTAAGATAGCTTTTTATAAAGCGCAAGGGCTTGATGTGTCTTATGAAGAGGGCTATATAGCAGGAGCAACAGAATGAAAGGAATACTATATACATTCGCCACAATAGCTCTCTCCATAGGAGTTTTTGTGTTGCCTGTAGTATATGCGAATGCCGCAACGACTATCTCTTACTTAGTGGTGGCGGGTGGTGGAGGAGGTTCAGGAGCCGGAGGTGGCGCAGGTGGATATCAGGCAGGTTCTGGTCACACGATCACTTCAGGGACTCCATATTCAATTACTGTCGGGTCAGGAGGTACCGGAGTGAGCGGTGGAGGTGGAGCGCAAGGTGGCGACGGAACTAATTCCGTATTCGATACGATAACTGCTATTGGTGGTGGCGGTGGTGGTCAGGTAGCGACCAACTCAGCAGGAGCAGGCAATGGCCGGAACGGAGGCTCTGGCGGTGGAGCAGGTGCGACAGGAGATGCTTTTAGTTTCGTCGGCGGCACGGGTAGTCAGGGGGGAAATGGTGGAGCATGGAATCAGACAGGTTCACCATTTCCGTCTGCGGGAGGCGGGGGCGCCTCACAAAATGGTGGGGATGCTGCTGGTTCTACTGGCGGTAAGGGTGGTGACGGAACGGCAAATTCAATAAGCGGCATATCTGTCACCTACGCAGGTGGTGGTGGAGGAGGTGTCTATTACACTGGCGGTACGGCTGGTTCTGGGGGCGCCGGAGGTGGCGGTGCAGGTGGTGTCGATACCGCAAATGGAACTGCTGGCACGGCAAATACAGGCGGTGGTGGTGGTGGTGGCGGTTCAACAGGCACAGGAGGGAACGGCGGCTCTGGGATTGTCATAATCTCCGCACCGACTTCCGCAGGAATCATCGCAACAGGCGGAACTCATACCGTCTCAGGCGGTAATGACATATGGACGTTCACGTCCAGTGGAACATGGACACCTACCGTGACTCCGGTCTCCTCCATCTTCTTCCTCCGCTTCCTCCGCTTCTTCTAACATGTCTATCACCGAACAACAGAATAGGAAGATAACGCTCACGTCATCAGCACTTGAAGCTATCAAAGAAAAGTCGAAAGAAGAGGGAATAATTATCGGACGGGAACACGCAACGATGAGTCCTGAGACAGCTAAGCAATTGCAAGAACTCTCTGATCGACTCGGTAGCGTTTATACGAAATCTGAAAGCGATCTTCAGTTTTCGAATCTGAATCAGAAGATCGAGACCGATACTGCGTTGACGAAAGAAGTTCTTGAGCATGTGAAGCGTACCAACGGGCGTGTCCGCGCGCTAGAGTTGTGGAAGATGTTCATTGTGGGTGGTTTAACGATCATAGCTGTTTTGGTGCTCCCTATCCTATTCATTTTTATTTCTCAATTCATTGCGATAAAATGACCGATCTCGACAAACTTCTGTATACGCTCGTGGTCGTTTGCCTGCTTGCTATTGCCAGCCTTGTGACGCTGATCTTCATCTATCGCAATACTACTCCCGAAGCACAGAAAACAGCTGTGCTTGAAGCATTACAAACCACTAACATGACCGTATATGAACAGTAATCCAGGTATCGGAAAGTTCACGCCTAAGACCGCACAGACTGGTCGAAAGATCGGAGTCGGTAAGTTCACGCCGCGCAAGACAAAGTCGGTTCGCGTCAATGTAAAGAATCTCGCCAAGAACATCGGTTATAAGAAACTTTCCTGATATGCCTTCGTCAGATCCTATTAATCAGCTTGAGTCCGCGATCTCTATAACCCCGGATGAAAACACCGCGGGTCCTATTTACCAGCAACTGAGGTATCCCTTGGATCCGGTGTCGCAGAAAGTCTTGCTCTGGTTTTTGAACCAGTGGAACTTTAAGCCACGATCTGAATATATCGGGCACGTAAAATCAAATGGCACCATTGGAGACTTTTTCCCAGCTGGTTGGTCGGTCGCTCATACCGCAACAGGAGTATACACCATCACTCATACCTTGCCACCTCCGTCAACTGGCGTAACACAAAACTATTCCGTTACCTTTGCGCCATGCGCCACAGCAATCGCTTTCATGACATATACGCGAAATGCTACCAATACGACATTTATCGTTAAAACATACAATTCGTCTGCGGCTGCCACTGACACAGAATTCACGTTTACTGTTACAATATAGATATGATACAAACTTATTCGAATCGAATACCCAACATATCTGCATCTGGGTGGTCTGGAATTTCTCCGAATAAATATGCCTGTGATTTTTCGGATTGCTCCAATGTTGATCTTGATAGATTTCCTGGACGTATAGGGACGGCCTTACGTGTGAATGTGAACAGTGATGGTACGGATATTTCAGGACTTGGGATAGCGCAGAGTTTTGTGAACACTGATGCAGATGGTGCCAGTAAGTGGTTTGCTGCAGGAGGAGGAATAGTCTCTAAAAGTTCGAACTCATCTCCGGGATCTTCCTTTGCAAAAGATACGGGTTACGGAGGAACGGGCGCACAAGAAGCAGTTGTGCATGAGATTAATGGTACAAATAACCAAAACGAACGTCTCCTTGTATCAGACAGCACGGTAGTCTATGTTTTGAATGCGGTCGGCTCAGCACATGTATGGTCATCATATGGTTTTACTTTGACATCAACAAACGCGCATCCGATGGCGCGTTATGATGCAATGCGCTTAGTGGCGGTTGGAGATGGTAATCTTGTACATACCACAGATCGTAGTGACACGATAACGGCGAGTCGATTAATATTTCCACCGCAATATAAGATAGCTAGCATTGTCACGAATCAGGATGGATTTTGGTTTCTTTTGCAAAGTACTTTTTATATAAAAGGTGCCATTGCATATTGGGATGGATCTTCTACTACATACAACAGCTTTTATGCCCTAGATATTTTTCCTATGCAGATGTGTATACAGAATGGAAATCCTTGGGTATTGGCTACTAATGGTTCGTTGATGGCTTTTAATGGTAACAATTTTCAAGAAGTCACGTATTTTCCATTCAAGTACGCATTCAATCAACTTACATTGGATGCATCAACCAATAGCGCTCGTGGTATGACAGCGGTCAACAATTTGATCTATATGCTCATAAATCCCGTCCAAGGAATGGATCTCAGGGGCGGCGTCTGGATATATAATGTGAACACTCATAATTTGTATCATCAAAGTGCATTAGGACAATACAAAGTAGCTGGAACGGATATCGACTTCGGCGCATCTATTTATGGAGCTCTTGGTGCAATCGTTTACACATTTACGAATCCAGCTTTCCTTTTGAGCGGTAGGGTATATACCGACTTCAACGCTCCATCATATTTGACAGCAATCTATAACACTGGTAATTTAACGAATAATAATCGTTCCAGAATCAGGACAGGATATGTGAAAGCTACCGCTATATTCAATTTATTCAAAGCATTATGGGTGAAGGGTAAAAATTTCGCTGCCAATGCAGCTTCTGTCATCGTCAAGTATCGTGTGTCAGATCCATTGACGCAATCGAATGGTTTACCAGTCGTAGGATACTTGACGTGGACATCTGCATCAACATTAAGCGGAATTGTTCCTGCAAAAGTGTCAAGCTCTATATCGCCCGAGAATTCACATATCGAAATCCTAGCAGGAGATAACGCCGGATGTACATTTACCATCGCGTCTTTTAGCAAAACTCCTGATGGCAATGACGCAGGAACATCAGGATCGACTATCACGATAACCCTTACTGAGAATGCTCCGTATACCTCTGCGCGCGGAGTTTTGGTGCGTTTTGATAACTTCCTTACGATGACTAAGAATAATCCCATAACGCAATTCGGTACGACATCTCCGACACTTCCTGTTGCTTTTGGTTCAGTATCATATAGTACGCTGACACCAGGAGTGATTCAGGCAGCCGGTGCGTTTGCGCAATTTGAGGTCGAAATGCGCGGTACGGATGTTCAAGTGGAATCTCTAAATGTGGATTCAGAAGATTATTTGGCCGCTCCGTTGTAATATATAGCTATGTCTTTCACTTATACCTACACAGATCTTCAGACCGCGATCGCCGAAGGCGTGACCGGCAAGAATGCGCAATTCCTTAATGAGAAGGCGCTCTACAATCGCATCGTACGCGAGGTATTCGCGCAGGTGGACCTGCGTTCAGCGGTGCGCAAGGTGTCGATGGCGCCAGGTATCTTTCAGGATATTACCTCGTATCAGCGACCAGTGGACCTTAAGGGTGAAGCGATCATTGACCTTGCTCGTCAGGTTAACCGTTCAGAGGAATTTTATCTGACGTCGCGCGAGGAATTCGATGTGAACAAGACACGCGTCGGCGGTTTGATCTGTATCGATGACCATGATGGTCTTGGGTTCTTGAATATTTCTACGAGCCTGCAAACGCAGAATATCATGCTCAATGATTTTGATTCATTGACAAACAATGGCACCATCACTGCGTCAGGAGACGCAAGCAATGCATCAATCAACATCCAGAATTTCCTTCATGGTTCCGGTTCATTGCAATTCGATACCGCCTCGAGCAACACGGCAGCAACCATTACGGTGACTGGCATGACTCCGCAGGACCTCACGAATTATGTAGGCCGCCAGATCTTCATCCGCGTGTTCATCCCGACAACCGCTGCGCTCACTGGTCTGACGAATTTCCAGATGGTGATAGGTTCAAGCGCGAGCGACTATTATACGCTCACAGCAGTTACTACGACGTGGGAGGGTCTTTCTTTCTATCAGGGGTGGAACACGCTTAAGTTCACCGTATCAAAGTCTTCCGCAACCGGTTCTCCGAACATTGCTGCAATCGACTATCTTCAGTTTATCATTACGAAAACCAGCAGCCTCGTTGCAACGACGGCATGGTTGCTTGATTGGTGTGAAGCAGCATATGGTGATTTCCATGATCTGTTCTACTACACAAAGTATGGATGGCAGAATTCGTCAGGAACCTACATTGAGAATTCCACTGGTGCATCAACCGATGTGTTAGTCGCCGATACCGATGAGTTCGACCTCATTGTGGCGTGGGGAGACTATCGCGCGGCGATCGCCGCGCGCGCAGATAAGCAGACGATCCAAATGGCACTGGAATATTATATGCAGGTCGCGCTGCCGAACTATCAGAGGACATACCCGTCCCAACGAATGCTCCGCCAGACGACGTATCACTTCTTGCCATCACTTGAGGGCGATTACGACATCACGATCAAGAATATTGAAAACGGTCGATGGGAGGATGAGCAAGGATTTATTTTCGATTAAACTTAAATTATGGCTGATCAACCACTTACAGGAGATGTTAAGACGCCGTCAGGCGCTACCGTGAACACCGACACGGGAGCTTTGGTGACACCACCGCCTGCATCCACCAGTACTGGTGGCACAAGCACTACCAGTACTGGTGGCGTCTCCAGCTCGAGCGCACTTCGTTCATTGGTTGACAGCACTGGCACCAAGCCTACAGATGGGCAGAGTTTTTCCGAATTCGCACAGGCGGTCATGCCTGGTGGCGGGGCAACGCCACCGCCACCTCCATCGTATACCGACATATACGCTAAGATGCGTGCCGATGCTGGCGTTCCCGCACTGGAAGACAATCTTTCCAATATCCAGCAGGAGAAGGCAGCGATCCAGGGATCATTGCTCCAATTTAAGGCATCTGAAGAAGGCGCCGGTGGAGAGACTATGGCGGGTTATACCGGTCGTATGAGTGAAGCGCAGCGAAACGCTCAGGCACAGCTGGACTCATTGAATCTGGAAGAGGCTGCGATCAATAGTGCTTTGACTATCAAAAACAATTTCATCAATACGATGATGAGTCTTACCGAGAAGGATTACACGGCTTCCGCTGATGCCTATAATAAGACTTTCACTCAAAACATGCAGTTACAGAATGCGTTTGAGACCAAGCAATATCACGAACAAACGCTCACGGAACGTATCTCTACCGACGCGCGCGCCAAGTTATCGACAATGAATACGATCATTGCAAGCTCAGGAAAGAGCTTCACTGATTTTGTGAAATCAAACCCAGCTCTCGGCGCTCAGATCAATGATCTTGAAATGAAGGCAGGCTTCCCACCTGGGTTTATGGCTGAATTTGCGCGTACAAAACCAAGAGCAAATGTAATCGGAACAACTAGTGGCGTAGATGCAAATGGTAATAAGATGATGTCTATCATCTCGCAAGATCCCGATACGGGCGATATTACTACTACTGTGTATCCTACCGGCTTAAAAGACACCACTACAACTGCATTTAAAACGCAGGCATTCAATGCAGCAGACTCCATTCTGCGCTCAGGGGGAGAATACGACGGTGTTCAATATAACGCTCTTGGATCAGATGGATACGTCGACCCGGGCCTTTATATGGCATTGCGAAATGATTATTCTACATATGGGAGTGTGCTTGATTTCGATGCTAAATTTAAACAACTCCTGAATCCTGAATCAGCCACTAAACTTGGTATTGGGAAACCAGCAGCAAGTTTGGGCGATCTTATCTCAACTATACGTTCAACGGACTCTGGTGCATCAACGACACATTAATATGGATATATTTGGTTCAATTGCAAAATCTGTAGGATATGTGGCAGGTCAGGCCGAACAAGGCGTGAAGAACACTTTTGATTCCATTGCCAAACAACACGGTATGGATACTACAATCACACGTACTTATGAACCAGCAAATACTGAAGCGTCGCAGTCATTGGAGCAAAGCAAGATAAAATCGCTAAAAATTCAAGCAGACAACGCAGAGAATCTGGCTAAAGAAGCCGCGAAACCTCAGAACATGATCATGAACACATTGAAAGCTATGCCTGGCTCAGCGTGGAACGTTGTTGACACCATAGGGAGAACTGCGGGAGCTGTTTCAAGTAAGGTGCTGGATGATGTGGCACCTGGAGTGAAAGAGATTTACAGTGGCATCAAGACTGGTGACTGGCAACCATATCTTCACACACTTAGCGAAAGTTCCAAGATGCCCGAAGAGTTCATTAAAGACTCAAATGGAAAACTTAGACTCAATCCAGGATGGAGTGCTAAGGCTCAAGATATTGGGCTTGGTACGATTGGAGAAGATTTTGTCGCCAAAGAGATTGGAACGGTCCTTAAGCCTGCCGTAGAAACAGCGTTGACAAAAGTCGAAAGAATTTTAAAGGAAGGACAACAGCAGATTGTTGAGAGTAAGAAAAAATCATTTGGAAAGGTTGCCGATAAAGCATTAACTGAACTATATGATTCGGCGCATCCTATATCAAAACTGGTTACGGATGTTGAGAAAAAAACCGGCTCAACGCTTTCTGCTGATGAGAACGCTTATATTGCTGCACGCATTTACAAAGCTTCTTCAGGAAAGATACAACAATGGACATCAAGATTCGGTAATATTTTAAAAGAGACCAAGAAAGATGGTACAGCCCTGTCTGATCTTTCATCATACCTGTTTGCTCAACGGTCCGCCGAACGAGCTGATCGTGGGTTTTCGAACCCTGGAGAGTTGACCGCTGAAGAATCGCGGGCGGCTCTTACTGAAATGTCTGGGCGCATAGGCTCTGAAGCCTTCGCTAAGGTAGAAGCTGCAGCGCAACGTATATACGGTTATGCTGATGACATGCTCCAGTATATGAAAGATGGTGGGTTGCTCAGTCAAGAACAGATTGATGGTATCAAGAAAAATAATCAAAAATACACTCCATTCGATGTGATTGAACATCTCATTGATAACGAAACGATTGTACCAGCCAATCGAAGGGGGTTCAATGTTGCTGAACAAGACTTAGTTCAAACCTTGAAGGGTGCCGCACCGGGTCAACGTGTGGACGATCCGTTAAATGCTTTTGTGCGTAAAGCAATTAAAATGGTGGATCAGGTAGAACGTAACAAAGTTGCCATGAAAGTTGGGGATATGGTCAAGCGTTTTGGTGAAGATATTAAAGATTTTGCCACGATTCGTGCTAGTGACAAAACATCTATTCCTAAAGGATTTGATAAAATCAGCTACTTGAGGGATGGGGTAAAAGAACAAGTGATCCTACCGCAGGACGTAGCGGATGCGATGAAGCGGCTATCTGCAAAGCAAGCAGATATGATTACTCGCGCCGCATCGTTTTGGACTCGAGCGCTACGATCTGGTGCCACGTCCATGAATGTTGCCTTTATTGTACCAAACTCACTTCGTGACTTTGAGACTGCCACGTTAGTCAATAAGGACGGTTTTAACATTGTAGATCTTGGACGTGGGTTGTTTGAATCAATTAAATCAGTGGCAACAGAATATGGCGTGAAAGTAGATGATGGCTTGTATCAATCGTATCTAAAAGACGGTGGATCAATGGGCGGCTATTACTCAACCTATCTGAATGAAATACCACGAACTGTAGAGGAACTAACGCAATCCAACGCTCGTAAGCTGCTTAGCTTACTAAATCCTCTTAAACTGATTGAGACAGCTGGTCAGATCAGTGAACGATCTACGCGTCTAGGTGTATATGGTAAAGCTTTGAGCAAAGGTAAAAGCGGCATTGAGGCGGCTTTCCAGTCCCGTGAAGCAACGGTTGACTTCGCGAAGATGGGTGAAACTGGGAAGATCTTGAATCTGTGGGTACCGTTTTTGAACGCACGTCTACAGGGTGAAGTCAACATCATGAAGTCTATTGGACATGACATAAAAGATCCTGCGCGTGCAGCATGGTTAGGGGCCAAGATTGGTGGACTCGCGATCGTCCCATTCCTCGCATCATATTATAATAATGTGTATCGTTTCCCAGAAGTCTGGAATGATATTGCAGATTATGAGAAAGCCAATAATATCATCCTCATTTATGGTAATCATCAGGACGATTCAGGCGCATATGATCAAGTAATTAAAATGCCTAAAGGCGACTGGAATTATTTCATCGATCCTATACAAGATGTGATGAATTGGATGGTTGACAAGAATGTGCCGCTATTTAACACTCTAGCATCAGACTCCTTGATGGATTTCGTTCCGTTGACTACGGTACAAGGTGATACGTTTGCTCAGTCTTTGGGAGGTAGTTTGGTGAACACCTTCCCCACTGAAATAAAGGCACCAGTACAATGGATGACTAATTTTGATCTGTATCGTATGCAGCCAATTGTTCCTAAATCTATGGAAAATGCATCTCCGCGAGAACAATATAAACCCTATACATCTCTGATTGCCCAGAAATTAGGTAGTCTGTTGAACTTGTCTCCATTACAGATTCAAGATGCGGTACAAACTCTGATGGGAGGTGCTGGTACCCAGGCATTGAATCTTGCTGGAACTGTTGAGAAACCAGGCATGACTCTGCCATTTACAGCCGCTGGCGAACGATTCATGCAAGCGCGTGGAGGAGCAAGCACAAAGAAAGCCGATGAAGACATTGCAAAATTCCAAACTCAAATGGCAGATCGGAATGTGATAGAGACGCGTACAGCACAGAATGCCTTCAATGCATTGCGCAAAGCATCGTCCGATGCCGAAGCGCAGAAGATTTTAGATGACATAAAATCGAATCCTAGAATCGTGTCTAAATTAAAGACTTTGATTGAAGATGCGGCAAAGAATACTACGTTTGCTGATACACAACTGAAACAGCTATCACCAATTGAACGAGCACAGTATATTTACTATAAGCTCAAAACGTTCAATAATGATGAAGAGGCAAAGGCATGGGCAGATCACTTAGATAAGGAAGGTCTGTTCACTACTCAGACCAAGCAACAGTTGCAGATATTTATTGAACAACAAACTCAAGGACAACAATGAAATACATCATCTTTACCTATAAAGGCGAAGGATTAGCGGTAGCATACCATCTGATGCGGGAAGGTGCTGATGTCACAGTCGGGATGGTGGAAGATCCGAAGGAGCTTGGTATCGGTGACGATACCGAAGAGAATATCTTTAAGACAGCACGTCACTCGTTATATAGTGGAATGCTTGACGTGGTACCGGCTAAGTATCTCATCAAGGCAATGGCAAAGTTGCCCAACAAGGATAACTATTGGGTACACGTCGACTTCAACTGTCTATTCAGATATGCAAAACAGATACGTGACATGGGTTTCAAGTACGGTAATTTCCCGACCAAAGAAGACTACTCGTTGGAATCAGATCGCGCAAAGGCAAAGGAATTGGTTGAAAAATACTATCCGTCGGTGCAAATCGGCGAGTTCAAGGAATTCTCTAAAATCGAGGAAGCAATAGAATTCCTTGAGGAAACCGATGAGGTGTGGGTGCTCAAGGGAAGTAATGAAAGCGCCAAGACACGCGCTCCGCGAACCAAGAATGCTCGTTGGGGGGCAACATTGCTGACCGATTCATTGAAGAAGGATAAGGCAGAATATGAGAATGGTGGTTTTATCTTGGAGCGACGTATCCATGATATGCATGAGCTTACGCCTCAGATGTATCTGTGGAACGGAAAGCCGATCATGACCAATGTGAACATCGAACTCAAAGAGGTTGGGGCAGGTAATGAAGGCACGCAGACGGGCTGCGGCGGCGATCTTGTCATTCAGACCAACATAGAGGATGAGATCAACAAGATCTCCTTCCCTCAGGCAATCATCGATCAATACAAAGGTGACGTGGGCCTGAGGCTGCTCGATATCTCTTTGTACTACAAGGACGGTCAATACTTCTTTGGAGAATTTTGTCCGAATCGTTTCGGTTACGATTCAAACTTCACTGAAATGGAAATGTCAGGAGATCGTTTGCAGGATTATTTTGAAAAGATACGTGAAGGGAAAAACCCACTAATAAAGAAATTCGGCGCTGCTACGCGCATCCATAGCCTTGGCGATACTGACAACGTGCCGAAGGACTTTGCCGAATCGGGGTTGCGTTTCCAATTCGATCCAGATTATGAGAAGCACATATGGTTGTATGATGTAACCAAAGACTACGATACTGAATCGTTAGTTACTACTGGCTTCTCCTGGGATCTCGGGGTCTTCACTGGAGCGAGTGATGACCTGCAGAAAGCAGTGGAGCTGGCATATGAGGCGGCTGAGCATCTCTACATCGAGAAGTCTATGAAGCGACCTATGGAAGATTTCCTATCCGAAGGATATGATGGATCGATTATGCGCCGTTACCGCGCGCTTGATGGTAAGGCGTTTAATGTTGCGAAAGAATAGGATGAATGTCCTTAATTACAGTACATTTTGAAGAGTCTATTTTCTTGAATGGATGCCAATGATCCATATAAAAATGAACCTTCATGGTGCATTCTTTTCCTTCTATATCATTCCACACAACGACATCGCCCTCATATATAGGCTCAGCATCTTCAGAATAAAAACCTGTAAATTTAGGTCCCATACATTTACGCCAGCAACTGACTAAGTGTAAACACGCTCGGATCAAACAAATATTGATAACAATTTTCAATAATATCGGCATCGGCACCTTTGAACATCTCTTTTTTCATAAAGTCTACTACGAAACGAGGGATAGGTTTATGATAGAATCTACCTTTTAACCATCGCATTGGGTTGTACCATTTGCGTACTCCTTCATAGCCGCCCAATAAAGTAAAATACGGCACCGAACAATCCATAATTCCATCTTCCCACATTGCCATATGAAGACCACGACGACCTTTAGCGACAATCAATGGATTTTTGGAAAACTTCGAGTCTTCTCGTTCTGTTTTTGGTATCTTGTTTCCATTTAGGTCTTCGCCTCTTTCGGAAAGAGCAAGATATTCTTTGATATCCAATTCTGTATATTTTCCTACACACGCGGGATAGAACCATTCACACAGCGCTATATCGTTCTGTTGTCCTTTAGTGAGTGAGTCCTTCATATTCTACCTAAGCCAACTGACTAAGTGTAAACACGTTCGGATCAACGCCCATCTGCTTACCGACGAAGACTGCGTATGCGTTTGGATCGTTCGAGTCTGAAGATGGAGCGTAGGTTCCGAAGAACTGTACAAGAGTCATGGTTGGATTGAATACCTTCGACGATCCCTTAGCCGCGTTCAGGATCATGTTACGGAGCGTATTGTAGCCATCCTGATAGTTCTTGAAGATCGCGAACCCGCGTGCGTCTTCGCCAGTGGCGAGAAACTGACCGACGTATCGGAGATTGCCAGGATTATTATTGCGCCATGCAGTAGTTCCTTGAGGGTACGAAGGATTCACGCCCGGAGGGATGTACCCTTCATACTGCTGTATAGCGAGGCACATCTTATCGATCATGGAAGTCTGAGGATTCATAAGCTGATTCTTAAACGCTTGTAAGAGAAACTGATACCCTTGAATTATATACTGCGCCAGCAAACTTTGTGACACGGTATCGGTGGTATTCGGTGGCTTGAAATGTATATCGTACATTGCATTGCACAACTCTCCCTTCACGAAATCCCAATAGTGTGTCGTATCGCCTGAACCTGAAAGATAGAACAGGGCATGCATGATCTCATGCTCGAGGTAATGAACTGCAGAATTGAAGAGCATCTTTCCATTCACGTATACTGCTTCATTCTCATCCGCTCCTACCTCAATGCGCACAGGCGCCGGACCAGATTGATACGTCAGTCCTCGTGCATTGTCCTGCAGCGGCCATTGTCCGATTGCAAGAACAAGGCTCACGATGTCGTAGCCTTTGGCAAGAGGTACCACATTGGTGTTATACCAATTCTCGTCTACGATAAGCGTCGGAACATTCGGCGCGAATGATTCGTACGCGGTATTCGTCACCGCCACAGATTGCATTGGCACCGGATCGAACTGCGTATGCGTGAGCGTGATCTGGAGATCGCAAACTGGAGCAAAAAAGTTAGTGAGCACTGTGATCTTATCTTGCCATGATGCCCAGTCACAGTTATTAGCTACGATGAGAAGTTTAAATGTAGGTTTCATAGTGTTGTGAGCTACAGTCCCGATTCTTGGCTGGCCGCTTACTTACGTCCTTAGCTGTATTCAGGCAGCATGGGGAACCAAAAATCTGGGCTGCAGCTCATAAGAGCTGCTAAGATTATTCTTTCAATCTACGTGCTGCATCAAAGTCGCGCAATAGATTGAAAAAAGTAAAATGTATTTCGTTATACAGTCGTCTCAGTAAATTCATATCTAGTTTTGTACCGTAAGGTTTAACTGACGCATAATGACTGCGTAGAACACCTGAGAAGTTGCCCAAACCGATCCTGCGTACACATACATGCCAGAGAACGTCCATGCGGTGAACCCACCAGTCGTTGCGACCTCGATCGCAGAAGCGATTACAGCGATAACGCCAGAAAGCGCGAACGCACCATCGCCCTGGAAGACCGTACCTGCAAACTTCTTGTTGAGCCACGTGACGATCTCTGTGGCGAGTGAACTGAGAACACCTATCGTTGCGAGTGTAAGCATATATTAACTCTTCTTCTTACCTTTATTAATTTTACTGAGTGTCTGTGCGAGACGAGCCTGCGCGCCAGTCTTGCCGCTATCGTGCTTGTGTGCTGCTGCGAACTTGGAGACTGACATACCAGCTTTCTTAGCCTTCTGCGTCAATGCTCCAGGATGCTTAATTGCTTTATGAATCCACTTTTTCTCTGCCATATGATGATTGATTATCTACTAACCCTTCTTCTGCTTGCGAGCCTGACTCAGCGCTATCGCTACTGCCTGCTTCTGGCTTTTCACCTTTGGTCCCTTTTTGGACCCGGAATGAAGTGTTCCCTTCTTGAATTCGCCCATGACCTTCGCTACCTTGTTCTTTTTCTGCATATGCCTCGAGTATACGTAACTTACGACTCACGCTGGTTACACGCTGTAGATGTGCCAGGCGCAGCGCATCGACCTTACGCTTGCGTTTGAGCCTTTTTGCGGCGACCTTTTGGCTTCGGTGCATATCGTGGCAACGTGAGTACTACTGGTAATTCTATCACTTTCGGCTTCGCTTTTGGATTTAGGTACTTCCAGATTGAGTGGATGTGATCGAACATCTGGGCATCCGAAAAGAAGTCTGTATGTTCTTCGTATTCGTACAGATCCTTACGTCTTGGAGCAAGACGCAGAATTGCAGTAGCGTCAAGAGGAATATCGTGGGTCTTCATGAAGATCTCCGCGTATTTGCCAGTCTGTGCCCAGTACTGTTCGTGAATGGACGAAGATGTCTTGATGTCGAGAAGAACGGTTCTGCTCCCGATCAGATACACGCGATCGATTGTTCCGCCTGTCTCCGAATCGTCTGACACGACCGATTTCTCCATGAAGACGAGCTTCGGCTTGTTGGCGGTGTGCCACGCCACAAAGCCCATGAGCATCTGCCATTCTTCAAGGGTGAATGAGTCGCGATGCAGAGAACCGCCTTCTTCCAGCACTTCGGAACC
>JAKAIP010000042.1 GCA_021825025.1 bacterium | reverse complement strand
CCAGAAACGGTTTGTGGAAGAGTAAGAGATCTGCCGTCGGAAAGCGCGATAGCAACACTGCTGCTGGCATAGGTTGCCGCTATCGTTTTACCTCCATCACACGCATAAGAGACGATATTTGCCGAAGGGGCTGCGGTATTTGGTGTCAGATGGTTGGCAACCACTAGATACACTCCAGCACCGATTAAGAGAAGTCCAATAATGAGCAAAATAGGCTTTTTCATACGTATAGTGTACCAAATCAGTGGTATACTTTCTATAAAAATAACAGTTATATGAAACCCGATACGCTATATACGTTGACCGAATCCCACTTAATCCTCGATAACGCAGAGCGGCGATACATCTTAAAAGTACGCGACCTTCCAGCGGAAGAAAAACCTCGCGAGAAGATGCTATTGCATGGACCTGGCGTACTTTCTACAAAAGAACTTTTGGCTGCTATTTTAAATACCGGCTCAAAAAAAGAAGAGGTATTAGCAATGTCGACTCGAATCATAAACGAGTACAGCGAGCAGAGTATCATGCACGCAAAGGATCCAAAAAAATTATCTGAGGATCTTACTATCCCTATTGGAAAGGCTATTCAAATCGTGGCGGTTGGAGAACTCGGACGACGATTTTTTGAAAAGAATAGCGCCGCGACACCAGTTATACGTACTGCACGGGAAGTATTTGAGTATGTACAAGATATGCGCGATCTACCAAAAGAACATTTGCGCGGACTGTACCTCAATACGCACTATAAAGTGATTCACGCAGAAACAATTTCAATTGGCACGGTAGATGCAAACATCGTACACCCACGAGAAGTATTTAAACCAGCACTTGAATACTCTGCAGCTGCAGTCATTCTGGTACATAATCATCCATCAGGATCTACGGAGCCAAGTGGTAATGATTATGAAATTACCAAACAACTCATTAATGCAGGCGCCATTCTAGGTATCGATCTTATTGATCATGTAATTGTGACAAAGGAAGGATTCACCAGTATTCCGGTACGCTATCAAGGATAGATTCATGCGACTAAAGGTTGATATTCATTTCAATATCGCAGATTTGAAAGTAAATCGTGTAATCCGATACTTTGTACTTTCTGATCTTCTCTTTTTTGGTGGATGGGGTCTTATTAACCCTATTTTTGCGCTCTTTGTCATTGGTCATATTGCTGGTGCAACGGTACTTACCGTTGGTATTGCATCTGCGTTTTATTGGATTACTAAAGCCCTTTTTCAAATCCCCGTAGCACTCTATCTAGATAAGAAAGACAAAGACCATTTAGATCTGCATGCACTTATCACCGGTCTTATGCTTGCTGGATTTGCCGCTATGGCATTTCCGCTTGCGCCGAATATCGGCATATTATATCTCCTGATGATTGTGCAAGGTATCGCGTATGGATTATATACTCCATCATGGTCTGCAGTTTTTTCTCGTCATTTAGATAAAAATCATTATGCATTTGATTGGTCTCTTGATAGCACCACTATAGGTATTTTCTCTGGTATTGCAGCACTGGTGGGTGGTACGACTGCTCGATTTTTTGGATTTGAGATGGTGTTCGTGCTTACCGGCTTCTTATCATTCGCAAGCGGACTATTGCTATTGTCAGTACCTGATTTAGTGCTTCCAAAAACAACTACACCAGCAGCTCCTATACTTCCAGAACATACGCCTGGTATCTCAAAAGAGTAATAGAAGGTGTAAATAAGTGGACTACACAATCCTTATGTATTGTGGTATGTTTTCCTGCATACGGTTAGACTTCCCCGTTTTAAAAGAAGTTAGCACATATACTGCAGGTGGAGGTTTCGGTCTATGAGTTTTGCAATGGATAGCCAAGGAACGGTATATCCCATCAGCACAAACGAACCGTTCAAATCTCTTCGGGCCGCGGCTCAACAGAGCCAAAGCAAGTAACACCACCTTCGTAAAAGAGATCTTGCTGCGGCAAGGTCTTTTTTTTGGAACAAAAATTTAGTGTGTATCTTTTACTGCTGTGTGTTTTTTTATTCTTGAAGAGAACAATGTCGAGAAGGTAAGCTTGGCGAAAGCAAACAGGTAAATAATATCTAGAATACCGGCAGTATTTACAACCAATAAAATAACAAACCACCAGGGTTCATCGCGTTGTGCCGCATGCCATAGTGCAAGACCTTTCCAAAAAATACTCCATACTGCTAATACTGCGAACAATGGACCGATAAAAGGAACTGCCATCCAGTCCCACATGCCAAATCCATAGTGCATTGGTGTATACATACACGAATCGTACCACTGTTGCCTGCTATGGCAAGATTTGAAGCTATATAAAAAGGCGCACTATGCAGTGCGCCGGAAAGTGGCGGACGAGGTTCATACAATTACTCTTTGGTCCAGAACAGACAGAGCATCTGTAGGGACAGTAACAGTCTTACCTCGCCCAATTACATCATACGTGTACATTGTATAATTTCAAGATTTTTATTTTGAAAAAGTGTATTGCCAATACAATTACTGGTCGTTATCATGCAGAAGGACGCTTCCTAACAGGAGGATTACGTGAATACCACTGAGAACGCTGCAGACTTGCACGTTTACTGGCTCCAGAAAAATCCCCAAGAAATCATACAGAGTGCCTGTAAGATATTTGGGAATCTACTCGTCATGAGTACAAGTTTTGGCACCAATTCGGCGATACTGCTGCATATGGTGCTGCAAAGCAAACACCCTATTCCTATCATTCATCTTGAGTCTGCTGATGTAACACCAGAAAATAGGCAGTACAAGGAAATGCTGTCTAACTGGTTTGGTATTACTATACCCAGTTATAAAGCAGAGGATAAACCGGGTGAGATGCAGCGCATACTCGATACATACAATGCACGAGCAGTGCTGTATGGAGTTCGTGGAGACCAGAGCAGCTTCCGATCAACAATTCAACACGCAGAAGCGGAAAATGGTCGTATATGCATCTACCCCCTTCTGCGTATGACCCAAACAGAAGCAGCTCTGTACCTTATTCAACATGCTCTACCGATACACCCTTCTGGATTCCCCGGCAAAAAAACCACAGTAGAGTGCGGGTTACATGTTCGAAAGTGCCGATGATTCATCGGCACTTTTCATACCAATACGTTCTATGAGGAATACAAGATTGTATTTTTATTACTAGCAGATACTTTCTTGCAGTGCTTGATCAATAGAAGGAGTTAAAAATTCAAAATGATGAGCAACTAATATTTCTGGTACTACTTTCTGACTCATAGTTATGACGCTCCCTAGCTCACCCATAACAAGTTTTAGTAAAAAATTAGGAATTAAAAAAAAATGCTGGTCGATGAAGAACCCTTCCTAACGCTTTTGTTAGTTCCTTATTTCTCACTGGATGGGGCGATACTGCATTTACCGGACCAGAAAAACTAGGATCGAGGGTCACCGTCTTATACACTCGCAAGAGATCATCCATAAAAATCCAAGAAAACCACTGCTTACCATTTCCTATAGATCCACCTAATCCCCATCTGAATATGGGTAATAATTTTGCTAACATGCCACCTCCTGGACCAAGTACAATGCCCGTACGAATAGAGACCCATCGCATACCAGCATTCTGTGATGCTGCTGCTACTTGCTCCCATTCCTTACACACTTGTGCTAAAAAATCACGGCCATTTGGAGAGCCTTCCAGTAAGACTTCTTCTCCCCCGTCACCGTAATAACCAACAGCCGAAGCACTTACAAATACGCCAGGCCCCTTACCAGCATTTTTAACAGCTTGTATTAATGCTTTTGCAGTTTCGACTCGACTACTCACTATGAGTTTTTTATATGCTGGGGTCCACCGACCAAAAATGTTTACTCCCGCTAAATGTATAACAGCATCACATGATAGATACTCCTCAATCGGCAGATCATGTATAAGATCTGTTTTTATGTAGTGAACCTGTTCTATCTGCTTCTTAGGAGCAGCGCGATCCAATGAGAGAATCTGGTGTCCATCTCGCACTAGAAGCTTTGCTAATTTAGATCCAACAAAACCAGATCCGCCTGTAATTGCTATTTTCATTATTGTTATCTGTTTTAAATTATATCGATAAGTAACTGAATCTAGTATAGCTTCCCGTTAGTGGATATATATTTTAGTAAGACTCAATAAAGATATTGTCGAGCGAATTTATAAGCTATTTTTGAAATATACAGGGTAGCTTTGACATGAAAAATATATCATGGCATATTTCTTTACAGATACCTTACGTTCGTAAGAATGTCAGCAGAAAAGATCTGAAAGGTGGAATGGGCATGGAGACAGCAACCGAGAAAACTCAACCAAACGCTGAAGGACAGAAATCCTTCTTCGCAGGTGACAATGCTGGTGTCGTTCATACTGGCACATCACAAATGGAGGCAAACCTCAAAGCACAAGCTGCAAACAGAGAGATGGGCAGATAAAACTGCACACCTTCAACATTCAAAAAGACCCCGCCCATAATGGCGAGGTCTTTTTATGATTACAATCCTCTTAATATCAAATAGATTTAAAAAGTCTATTATTTAAACTTAATACACCCAGGGAATAAGGCGCTTGGTTCTCGCTTTGTAAGTCGGATATGTATCGGGGAATTCCTGACACATGAGCGCTTCTTCGCCGTGTGTAGCGAAGGCGATGAAGTATATGAATGACCAGATAAAGATGACAGCCCACCACCAAATGACGAGGCTTGAGCCCAAGAGCGCGAGCAGAATGCCCGAGTAGATCGGGTGGCGGATGTGAGCGTACGGGCCGCTCGTCACGAGCTCGGCATTTTCTTTGACCGTAAGCGGCATGCCCCAGTTGGATCCGAGATAGAAACGCGCCCATATCGCGAGAGCGACGCCGAGTGCAGCAAGCATAAGTCCGATACTATTGAGTGCGGGCGAGTGCACGGCGCCGGAGAGATAGGACGAGCCGTGTAAGAAATGAACGAGCGCGATGACACTCATGATGATAGCGAGTCGCCACCAAATCCCCATCCAGGAGCGCCGTGCCGTGCGCTTGGCAAAGAACATACCAATTACCCATACAAGAATGAATATGGCCCAGATGACGCCGAGAATGCTGCTGTAGATGGTCATAGAGAGATTGTAGCAAGTCCAAAGGAAACGGTCGCATTACACCGTCTCACGTTTCTGCGGAGGCGGAAGGATTCGAACCTTCGGAGAGGTTTCCCCCTCAACAACTTAGCAGGTTGCTGCTTTCGACCGCTCAGCCACGCCTCCGTGTCCTATACCCTACACCAAAAGTGCGTGGCCGCCAAAAATTTATTGACTTCCTTTGAGATACGCGAGCATAGTATCTGCATCAGATACCTCAAACGGATCTTGCGGATAGTTATCCGCCATACCCGGCTCAACAAAGATCTTTTTGATTATGCCGTCCTCCACTAGCATGCTGTAACGCCATGATCGATACCCAAAACCAAGATTTTCTTTTTGGACAAGAAGACCCATTTTTTGTGCAAATTCTGCATTCCCATCAGGAAGCATTTTTACTTTCTCTATTCGAAGACTATTTCCCCACTGTTCCATGACAAAGGCATCATTCACAGAAGTACAGTAAATTTCATCGATACCAAGTTCTTTAAATGTGTCGTACTTTGCTTCATATCCGGGCAAGTGCGTACTAGAACAAGTTGGAGTAAATGCGCCAGGTAGTCCAAAAATAATGATTTTCTTTCCATTGGCAATGTCTGCAGTAGCAAGATCCTTCCACTGTCCGCTATGATCTCCGCATACCGCCTTATCCCCTTCCCGGGTCTTAAATACTACTTCTGGAATATGGTCTGATTCGCCGAGCGGCGTCTTATGTTCTGGTGTCATAGGAAAAATATACCACGCGCGCCTGTGATAAAACAATGAAATATAATTAAGGGATGCAACTCAGTGACCCGCTTTCCGATCATTTCCGCCTGACCGCGCTCCAGAAAGAAGCGCTTCACACGCTTGGTATCGAGACTATAGAAGATCTACTGTTTCATTTTCCTTCCCGGTACGAGGAGAGCGGATCGGCGACACAAATAGACAGTCTTGCTCCTGGCGCATCCGTATCCCTTGTAGGTACGCTTGAAAAGCTTGAGACCAAAAAATCATGGAAGCACAAGATTCCGATTTCACAAGGATATCTTCGTGACGCAACCGGGCGCATTGCGCTCATGTGGTTCCATCAACCCTACATTGCAAAAATGTATGCTGATGGCATGCATGTGCGCGTAACAGGAAAAGTAACCGGCTCTGCAAATAAGTTATATGTGGCAAACCCCAATCTTGAACGCATCTCACCT
>JAKAIP010000041.1 GCA_021825025.1 bacterium | reverse complement strand
AGCCGGTGTATCAAACGCATAAAATGTCAGTCCGGTGATGGTTACCGAGAGCGGATCAGTGAGCGAGCTGTCTTGACCGTTCACTAGTTGATGAATAGCTCCGCCTGACAGACTGTACGTCACCGTTCTCGAATTCTCATCTTTAAACGTGAACTCGGTATTTGCGGCGCCGTTTGCGCACGCGACGCCGAGCGACGCGCCGCAACTATAGGCCGAACCGGTGCGAATCGTATGTGTTATTGATTCAATAGCAAATGAGAGGTTATCAATACCTGTCGTCATATTCTGTGCTTGCTGATTGACGCTGATCATCATCAGGTATGCGCCTGATGCAAGGAGCATAATGATGGCGAAGAGACCAACTGACACAATGAGTTCAATCAGCGTATAGCCTCGCATTTTCTGCACGCTTGCTGTGTGAGTCAAAGTTGTCATGGACAAGAAGTGGCGTTCGCCACGATGCTGCCTGACGACGCCACCGAGATGAAGCGGGATGCGCCGCCCTGCGGCGCCGAAAGCGTGAGACACATTTTCGAAATAGACGGACTGTACGCTCCATTCACACTCATAAAGGTATCGGCATTCGGCCGAGCGAAGACCACATCGAGCGAATCGAGGGTGCCAGCATTTGAACACGACCAAGTCGACTCCCCTGAATCATACGCGCAAATATTGGTTATCTTAATACCATTCCCCAGGGTATAGTTCTGTACAACGACATCCTTCCCACTTCCCGCTTCATAGGTACAGTCCCCCCACAACGTGTCAGGAGCATCGATGCCGTTACTTGATATACCATGGCAATTCGTAGCACTCGGCGATGGGTAGGTATCAGCAAAGAGCGTAAACGTATTGCCATTTACAAAATGCATACCGTACCCCGCATTCACTCCTGAAATATTCGTCTGACTACCGACTCCATACGTCTCAGTGTTGCGAATAGAGAGCGCTACGTCGTATGCAGCATTCGCAAGCACGAGCGTTTTATTAAAAGAACTCTGATTACTAATCATCACTCCTGAGATAATGGTGATGATGGCAAACACCACAAGGAGCTCAAAAAGCGTGAACCCGCGGGCACGTATCTTCCGTGCAGAGAGATTGTTTAGTGCCACATCAGGACGAGAGTGAAGAGGTTCCATTGAGTGAAAAGGGCGAGGAGAAAGCCGGTCGCAAGAAACGGGGCGAACGGGACCTCAACTCCTATTCTAGAGCCTCGTGGCCTCCGCGCCAACAGCACAATACCAACAACTGCACCGATCCAGAAAGAGAATACGAACCCAGTGAACGCCACTGCGCCAGTCAGAAGCGCAAGTCCGAACGCAAGCGGCGCGTCGGCAAATCCCATTGCCCGCCCTCGTGACAACACGTGGAGCGCAGCGAGACTACCCCCTATAAGAAGCGCTTGCGCACCGACCTCATAGAACGCCGTAAGCGATGAGGCACTCAAGAGCGCAACACATCCACTCGACAGCACGAAGAAATAGAGAAGCACCGGCGGGAGTATCTGGTGCTGGAGGTCATACAGTACCAATGCCAGAAGAAGCGCGAGCGAGAGCAAGAGCGCAGGGAGTGCATCCGTCAGCCCCATCGAGCCGTACGCAAGCACAAAAAGACTCCCGAGAAGCACTTCGATGAGCGGCTCCACTGGTGAGAGGCGCGCCCCACAACACTGTGCATGACCTCGTAGTACACCATACGACACGATCGGCAGCAGTGCGGCCGGAGCAAGCGGCGCATTACACGCGTCGCAACGCGAGCGACCTTTGAGAAACGTCTGTCCGGTATTGAGTCGTGCAGCGACGACCCCGATGAAACTCGCGATGATCGCCCCGAGAACGAAGAGCACCGCACTCATAACCATATCCATACTGAGCACTACAAGTACGCTTATGGACAGTTGGTCAGTGTCGCCAGGTTGCCGCCAATCTGCGCAGTGGTTACTTCCCTACCAACACTCGCGCTATCAACACACCAATACTTCGTCGTATCGGTCACGAGTTGTGCAAACACTGCATAATCAGTACCTCCAGCCGCAACGTTACAGGTCACCTGACCTCCGTTCACCTTCCCTGCTGCAGCTGCCGCTCGGCTAATATTCGAGTCGGCAAACATATTATCGATAGCCGTACACGAACTCTCGAGCGCTACATTTGCCCCGTAGGCATTATTCCCTTGTCCATCGCGATAGAGCTCAGCTTGACTACGTATCGTTGCGAGATTTGACTGAATCGACGCATCGTTTCCCTTATTTCGTGCCGTATTCAAAGACGCGAGCACGACTGCGGAGAGAATGCCGATAATTGCGATAACGACGAGCAATTCGATGAGGGTGAAGCCTCGGGAAGACGTATGCATGAAGAAGTATGAAGTAGGATTAAGTACTTGTCTGTAGTGTACCGCATAAATAGAAATCCCCCCGGAGAGCCGTGGGGATTTCTTTCTCACACTACTATCCGATAAGAAACTATATGCAGGTGAACGTACCTGTAGGGAACGCACCTGACTCTTGCTTTGATGTGCCTGTTGAGTCAACACACCAGTATCCGGTCGCAGCGACGGTCTTTGCTGCAATCGCATACGTAGTACCGGCAGCTACACATGCAACTCCGGGTGCACCAAGACTTGCGTTAGCTTTGACAGCACCACTGAGTGCTTTCTGAATTGTAGCATCACTGAACATACTAGCTGCCGCTCCGGTACAACCAGCATCAGTTGTGAAAGCGAGCGTTCCGTAGCTATTAGCTCCAGCGGCGCTACCGTAATAAATCTCAGCCTGGGTCTGGGCCGTAGTCAGGTCAGACTGCACTGCGGCATCTGTACCCTTATTACGAGCGGTGTTCAAAGACGCAAGCACGACTGCGGAGAGAATGCCGATAATTGCGATAACGACGAGCAATTCGATGAGGGTGAAGCCTCGAGAACGATTTTTGTACATAAGTTATTATATTTGGTTAATACGTGAATTGTACGCTATATGAAGCGCCCTGCCGCACAGGCTGTGGATAAGCCCCCGGGCAAGCTAGATAGCACCGGCGAGGTTATAGATTGGCATCAGCACCGCCGCGAGCAAAATACCGACGCCAAGACCGAGGAGGACAATCATCACTGGCTCGACGAGTCCTACAAGTGTGTCAACGGCATTTGAGACTTCGCGATTATAGAACTTCGCGAGCGTGGCAAGTATTTTCCCCAAGTCACCAGTCTCTTCGCCGACTTTTGTCATCGCGACCATAATGCCGGGGATCTCCGGGTGCTTATCAAGCGCTCCCGAAATCGAAGAGCCCCCCTTCACATCTTGCGCTACCGCAAGCAAGACCTCCTCATACGCTGCATTTCCCACAATCGACCCGGTAATATCTGTTGCTTCCACCACCGAGATACCCGAGAGAAGCATTGTCGCGAAGTTGTCAGCAATACGGGCCAAGTACAGCTTCTGGTAAAGGTCTCCCACATACGGCGTTGAGAGCTTGAGCTTGTCGAGCACCAACTTCCCTGAAGGAGTCTTTCCGAGCTGCCAGACGTAGAAAGCGCCGACAATAAGCGCAAGGACGATGAAGACGCCGTACTTCACGAGGAAGCTCGAGAGGTTAATAATGAGGCTCGTGTAGAGTGGCACTTTCTGTCCAGAGTCGACAAGGACCGCGCTAATCTTTGGAATCACAAGCGTGAGCATCAGGCCCATCACAGTAAAGAACACTCCGATGACAAAAGCTGGGTAAATGAGCGCATTTTCAGCTTTGCTCACCACATCGTAGGTGCGATCAAGGTAGTCAGCGAGGTACACAAATGTCTCTGACAGTTTTCCTGACTCCTCGCCCGCGCGCACCATATTCACATAAAAAGGCGAGAAGACTTTGGGATGCATCGACAATGCTTTGCTGATGGGGACACCGCCCTGCAAATCATCGCCAATCGCCGCAAGAATCTTCGCCAATGCTTTGTTATCCATCTCCGCTCCCAAGAGACGGAAAATACGGAGCGCCGATACTTGTGCTTCAAAAAGGGTCGCGATCTGTCGTGAGAGGATAACAACCTCTTTGTTGCTAATGCGATTCAGAAACGGCAGATCGATTTCTAGATTCAAGAGCGATGTCTTCTCGGTAGAAGAAATCGCTGAGATGATTAGATTCCGACGCTGAAGCGAGGCGATGGCAATGTCCTGCGAGGGTGCCTCGATGGTTCCATCGCGTTCATGTCCATCTTGATCGATTGCGTGATAGGAGAAAAGCATACGGGGTTACGATTACAAATAGGATTCAAACGTCTTCGGGTCAGACGCATGCTCGTAGGCGTGTTCGACAGTCACTTCCCCGCGGCGCACGAGATCAACAAGCGAGCGATCCATATCGATCATGCCTTCATGGGAAGACGTTTGAATAACTGAACTGATCTCGTGCGTGCGCGATTCGCGAATGAGTGTGCTGACCGCATTGTTATTGATGAGCAGCTCATATGCCGGGATGAGTCCGCCTGCGATACGCGGAATGAGGCGCTGCGAGAAGATACCTGAAAGGCTACCGGAGAGTTGCACGCGCACCTGCGTCTGCTGTTCAGCAGGGAACATATCGATGATACGGTCGATGGTCTGTGCTGCGTTGTTGGTGTGGAGCGTTGAGAACACCATATGACCTGTCTCGGCCGCCGTCACCGCCGCCGAGATAGTCTCATAGTCACGCATTTCACCGACCATGATGACATCGACGTCTTCACGGAACGCGGCCTGGAGCGCGTCTTTGAAATCCGGCGTGTCGATATGCACTTCGCGCTGCTGGATGAGCGACTTCTTCTGTTTATAGAGGTATTCGACCGGGTCTTCGATCGTAAGAATGTGTTCCGTACGCGTCTCATTGATACGGTCAATCATCGCCGCGAGTGTCGTCGACTTCCCCTGCCCTACCGGACCGACAACGATAAAGAACCCTTGCTTGCGCTGGGTAAAGACTTCAAGTGTTGGCGGGAGATTCAGTTCAGAAAACGTGCGCACCGAGTGCGGCACGAGTCGAAGAGCGAGTGCCGTTCCTCCCTGCACCCGATACGCATTCACGCGGAATCGCGAATCTTCGCCGTGTACATACGAGATATCGATGGACTGCTCTTTATGAAATATTTCAAGCCGCTCAGGAGAGACAATGTCCTTCAGGATGCTGTCTGTCTCTTCGGCAGTGAATGCTGGATACTTGGAAATAGGAATGAGTGCGCCCGAGACACGCACCATTGGCGCTCCTCCCGGAAAGATATGGAGATCCGACCCACCCTGACTAATGACGAAGTCGAGAAGTTCCTTGAGGTGTTTTTCAGCGGCCATATTATGCATGAGGGTTAGTATCTTTTTCTAAAATGCGGATGGTCTCGGCAAATACTTCTGAAGGGATCGCGGATGCCTTGATGATGTACCCATCAGCAGCAAGGCTTTTTGCTTTCTCAAGATCCGCGTCCTGTCCCTGATTCGTAAGAAAGATGATTTTCACATTTTGTATGAGCTCTTCCTTCCGCAGAGCCTCGAGCGTTTCGAAACCAGTCATACCTGGCATAATGACATCAAGCAAAATGACATCAGGCGCCGGGATATCCTCCTTCTTTCGCAGGGCTGCAAGAAGCTCTTCCCCGCCGTTGAATATCGTGACATCATGCCCGGCATTTTTAAATTTCACCGCATACAAATCGAGCAAGAACCGATCATCATCAACCAAATATACGTGGTACATCATGCTGACAGTATACTATGCCGCAACTGACGTTTCTTCCTCCTCGGGGAGAAGTTCTCCCCCGAAGTCATTCACTTCTTCAAACGGTATATCTCCGGCGAGAGCCCGAATGATCGCATCTTCGCGCATCGTGAGCATGCCGCCCGCGCGCGCGACAGCGTAAATCTTTTCCTCGACTGGCTCACTCAGCACGACTTTCTCGATCTCTTTATTCATACGCAAAATCTCAAAGACGGCCGTACGGCCGCGGGTGCCGTTCGGGCACGCGGGCGTCGGGACCGCATGATAGAACTCCTTAAACGGCGGGAGCTCAGCTCGTCGCTCCGGAGGCAAGTCGGCAAATTGCCGATCGAGGAATCTCTTCAGGGAGTCTGAGATCGGAAATGGCTTCCCGCCCCCTTCACACAACTTCCGCACCAGTCGCTGCCCAATCACCCCCACCAAAGTCGGCGCAATAAGGAAGGGGTCCACGCCCATATCAACAAGACGCGGAATTGCTCCGGCGGAGGTGTTGGTGTGCACTGTTGAGAACACAAGGTGGCCGGTGAGTGCAGCCTGCACCGCAAGCACGGCAGTCTCCTTATCGCGAATCTCGCCGACCATAATGACATCAGGATCTTGGCGGAGAATAGACCGCAACCCACTCGCGAAGGTATAGCCGATCTCTGGTC
>JAKAIP010000040.1 GCA_021825025.1 bacterium | reverse complement strand
CGTGGCGATGCTCGCTGAGCGGTATCAGGCGGGCGGGACCATCGAGGCAAATTACCTGACGCGTACCAGTACGACCGAGAAACCGAATGCCACCGGGGCGCAAATCATCGGCATTGATCCTGTCGCGGAAAACTCATTTACGGACCTCTCCTCACACATTATTGATGGGCAGTATCTTGGCGAAAATGACTATGATCAAATTCTCGTTGGTGATTTTTTGCTTGCGAAGTATGCCTTCGGGAATCAGCCCGGTCTCACGCCGCTCACTGATGTGTCGCCAGGAACAAAAGTTCGGTTGACCGTGAACGGCGAGACTCGCGAAGTGATCGTGAAGGGTGTGATCAAGAGCAAGATCTCCCCTTTGGCGACGAGCGTGTTTCTGCCAGCCGCCGAGCTTCGGACGCTTATGGGGCGCACCGATCAGAACGTTGCGCAAATAGCCGTACGGCTTACGCCGGGAAGTGATCCTGACGCGTTTAAGAATCTTCTTATGCGCAGTGGTATCGGCGAGAAGGCGCAGATACAGACTTTCACCGAATCAATCCCAAACGGCGTAGCGGATATTAAGACGACGTTTGCGATGCTCGGTAATGGATTCAGCTCGATCGGCCTTGTCGTTGCGGCCATCACTATCTTCATTGTCATCTTTATCAATGCGATTACTCGGCGGAAATTCATTGGTATTTTGAAAGGAATTGGTATTTCTGGACAGGCGATTGAGATTTCCTATATTTTCCAGTCGCTTTTCTATGCGGTTATTGGTTCCGCTATTGGACTGGTGGTGCTCTATGCGGTGCTCGTGCCCGCGTTTGCGGCGCACCCGATAGATTTCCCGTTTAGCGACGGTATTCTGGTAGCCCCTCTTTCGGGAACACTGGTACGAGTCGGACTGCTCGTCCTCACGACAGTGATTGCCGGCTACTTGCCGTCGCGAATGATTGTCCGTCGAAATACACTCGATTCGATTCTCGGTCGAAACTAACTACTAGTATGATTGATGTAAAAAATCTCACGAAGACGTTTACCGATGGACCTGTCGAGACACGGGTATTGAAAGGTATCAATTTCACTATCACTGATGGGGAGTTCGTTGCGATTATGGGGCGCTCGGGAGCGGGGAAGAGTACGCTGCTCTACCAGATCTCACTTCTTGACGAGCCGACCTCGGGCGACATTACTATTAGCGGGAAAGACACGCATTTGATGAGCGAGGGTGAGCGAGTGCTTTTTCGTCTCGCAAAATTCGGCTACGTGTTTCAAGACTATGCCCTCTTGCCTGAGCTGACAGCGGTCGAGAATGTTGCGCTCCCGCTCCTGATGCAGGGACTCTCGAATTCTGTTGCAGAGACGAAGGCCGCGGCGGCGCTCGAGCGTGTCGGACTCGGGAAGCGTTTGAAGAATCTCCCAAGCCAACTCTCCGGAGGAGAGCAACAACGCGTATCGATCTCTCGGGCGATTGCACATAAGCCAGAAGTCCTCTTCGCCGATGAGCCGACAGCAAATCTCGACAAGGAAGCCTCCCTTATCGTGATGGATATTTTTAAAGAGCTACATCAGGAAGGGCAGACGATTATTATGGTGACGCACGAAGCGGAGTTCGCGCGCTTTGCAGAGCGTATGGTGAAAATTGATGACGGTAAAATTGTCTCTGACGAGAAGAGGGCGACCGACGGTGCGTGGTAATACAGTCATCTTGTGCTGGTGGAAACGGTGGGATCCTCTCCTTACAGGAGCAGTACACCTTGTGGAGATTTTGCTTCGTGTACTCGCAAAATCTGCTCACAAGGTCTTCGAATCCCACACGCAGTGCTCCCAGCACTGCTCGTCCCGCAAATGTGCGGAGCCCATTTGCGGAGACGGTGGGATTCGAACCCACGGGGGTGTTTCCACCCCGCCTCGTTAGCAGTGAGGTACTTTCGACCACTCAGCCACGTCTCCGTTCCAGACAGAGTAGCAAATTTAGTGCGCGAGGGCGAGGGGAACGATCGTTGTCGCACCTGCCGCCCGGAGTGCTTCAACTGCGCCCTGGAGGGTAGCTCCCGTCGTAAGGACGTCGTCAATAACTATATAGGTACAAGCAGGGTCGAGGGGGTGCGGGGCTTTGAAAGCTCCGCGCATATTTTCCTCACGGGTTTCTCGGGGAAGAGAGACCTGTGAGACTGTTTCGCGGGTCCGCTTGAGGAGCGCGGGAGCAAGAGTGAGATCGAGTTTCTGAGCGGCACGTTTCGCTATCTCTTCTACTTGATTGTACCCACGTTCGCGTCGGCGCTGTACCCCGAGAGGTACTGGCACGAGAATGACGGCGGGCGAGTCAGGTGCGTATGTCGTGAGGTGAGTAGTGAGCACGTGCGCAAGCAGCGTAAATGCAGCTGGCGAGCCATGGTACTTTGCTTCGTGAATCGCGGAGCGCACGAGCGACTCTGCAAAAGGGAGAAGCACGACGGTACTCGGACGTGTCGCACTGACGAGTTGCGGGGTGAGGTAGGCGAGAAGGGCATTCCCAGGGAGATCTCGCACAAGTTTTTCATCTTCACGTGGCGGGAAGAGTACGTCGAGAATATGGAGCATGGTAGTATTGTGACATGACGCTTCTCGATTTTTTCTTTCCTAAGAAAGGACAAAGTGTACTCGGTATCGACATCGGCTCTTCCTCGTTGAAGGTGGTGCAGTTACGCGAACAAGGAGGGAGAGCGATACTCGAGACCTATGGTGAGCTTGCTCTCGGTCCGTATGGTGGAGGAGAGGTGGGACAGGCGACGAATCTTGCGCCCGATCAGATCACCGAAACGCTCAAAGATTTATTGCGAGAAGCGAAAGTCACGACAAAAAGTTGCGGTGTTTCGATTCCGTTTGCTCGCTCGCTCTTGTCACTTGTCACCCTTCCGTACCGGAAGAGCAAAGAAGAACAGAAAACCATTGTCGAGCTTGAGGCGCGCAAATACATTCCAGTACCAATGAGCGAGGTGCAACTGGATTGGTTTATTGTGCCGAAGATCGGTCCGCAGGGGGAGGTGCAAGAACAGAAAACAGTCGAGGTGCTGGTGGTCGCTGTTCATAACGACGAGCTGACGCTCCTTCAGACCGTCACGAAGGGAGCAGGACTTGAGGCATCGTTCTATGAAATAGAGATTTTCAGTACAATACGTGCGGTCGTCGATGAGCCTATCAAGCCAGTTTTGGTGCTTGATATCGGTGCCGCTTCAACAAAAGTGTATGTGGTTGAGCACGGTATTGTTGCGCTCTCACACTCGTTCAGTACCGGCAGCCAGGACATCACGCGAGCCATCTCAGTCTCTTCCGGCTTGTCGATTGCTCAGGCAGAGACGATCAAGAAAGGGGAGGGGATAGAAGGCGGTACGGCGCAGAAGGAGTCGGAGATGATCTTCTCCCGCATTTTCTCAGAAGCGCGACGGGTGATGCTGCAGTATGAGACATCGCACAATAAGTCAGTTGTGTCAGTTGTACTCACGGGTGGTGGGGGAGTGACGAAGTCGCTTGGGGAGTACGCAAAAAATATTTTCTCAATCGATGTGCATGTCGCTGATCCATTTGCGAAGACCGAGGCACCGGCATTTATGCGACCGATTCTTGAAGAGATTGGTCCAGAGTTTGCGGTTGCGGTTGGTCTTGCATTGCGCAAGCTTGATGAGAGTTAAGTAACGTTTTGCACAGAGCGTATCTATGATGCTTGCGTAAGTGTCGTATACTGTATTTGAAATGGCTCCTCTCCCGACGATACCAACCTCCTTTGTTCCCCATGCCACGACGACTACGACTCGTCGAAACGCTGGGCCTGAGTTTGGAGGTATGTTTGGGTTCGTCGCGTACTCAATTCTTGCAGTCGTTTTTGCGCTTGCGATAGGCGTCTTTTTCTACGGGCGGGTGCTTGCGGCAAATAAGGTTGCGAAAGACGCTGAACTTGCAAAAGCTGAGGCAGCGATTGACCCAGCAACGGTGACCGGCTTCGTGCAGCTGCGAGATCGTCTTAATGCAGGTCAGAAACTGCTTGATAGCCACATTGCACTCTCGGGATTCTTTGCGGTACTTGAATCTATTCTCCCCGTCACGGTGCGGTTTGATTCGCTGCACGTCACTGTCGATCCTACCGGTACCACAAAAGTGGACGGTACCGGTCTCGCGAAGAGTTTCAATGCGCTCTCTGTCGCATCGAATGCGTTTGCGGCAGATGGTCGTATTAAGGACGCTATTTTCTCGAAGATGAACATCAATAAAGACGGCTCCGTCTCTTTTGGTTTCTCAGCAACACTTGATCCGAAGCTCATTGCTTTCTCACCGACTGGTACCCCCTCTGCTACAGGAGCAGCCTCGACCACCACACCATGAACAGTAGCCGCGTCATCCCTCTGCTCGCTCTCATTGTTGCCGCCAACATATTCTTTTTCTACATAGACGCAACGTGGAATGGTCCTATTGCGACCGTGAAAGCGGCTATTGATGACGATAATAAGGCGCTCGCCGCGGCAAATAATTATACGAATCAACAGAATCAGCTCGCCGCCGCCCGCGATGCTATTGATCCAAAAGAACTGACCGCACTCTCAAACTTCCTTCCCAGTTCAGTCGATAACGTCCATGTCATTCTCGACCTAAATGCGCTCGCTGCTCGCTCGCAGCTCTCGATTGCAAATATCGACGTTATGACAGGAGACAATTCCTCATCGTCAGGAAATCCGGTTGGCTCGGTCGACTTGTCGCTCTCGGCCGCGGGTACGTTCTCCGCCCTGCAGACATTCCTCTCGGGCGTCGAGAAAAGTGCTCGTCTTCTTGATGTGCAGAATCTTATCGTGAAGGGTTCTGATACGGGCGTGTATACGTATCAAATGACCATCCGCCTCTACTGGCTCCACTAAACGACCTTCCTATGTCAAAAAATACCATCATCGTCGTCGTGATCACCCTCCTTCTCGTAGCAGGAGGCTACTGGTACTACTCGACGGGGACGACAGGGAATCAGGCACCGCTTACGAGCACGACGCCTTCTGGAAGTGCGGCAGAGGTGCAGTTTCAGGCGCTGGTAAGTCAGCTTCAGCCAATCACTTTCAACACTGCGATTTTCTCTGACCCGCGATTTGCCGCGCTTGTTGATATTTCTACAGTCGTTACCTCTGAACCCTCTGGCCGAATCGATCCCTTTGCTCCGATTCCCGGCGTAAAAGGCATGTAATGAATGAACTTCCTCGCTCTTCTTGTTGATAAAGGTGTGTTTCCCGCGAATACGCGCGCGGAAATTGAAGCAGAGCTTGCGAAAAAGCGTCCCATAGGGGAGGTGTTTACCGAAAACGGAGTCGCCCTTGCCGACGCGCTTGAGCTTGTTGCAAAAGATTACGGTATTCCGAGTCGGGTGCTCGGCGATCCGCCTGCCAACGAAGATGTTTTCGGCTATATCCCAATCGAGTCGGCGCGACACTATGGGTTTGTGCCGCTCGATCAAGAAGACGGCGTACTGGCAGTGGGTATTGTGGACCCCGATAACATCGAGGCTATCGATGCCCTCCAGTTTATTTCAGGGAAAATCGGTCTTCCGTATAAGATATTTCTCATAACGAAACAGGATTTTGATCGCGTGATTCAGTCGTATGAAAATCTGTCGGGGGAGATTGGTCAAGCGCTCTCTGAGTACGAAACAGTTAAGGCGCCGCAGCCTGGCGAAGCAAAAGCTGCTCCGGGTACCCCGGGCGGCGAGAAAGAAGATGTGACTGCAGAAGAGGTTCTGAATCTCTCCGGGAAAAGCGAGAAACTCAAAGAAGATGCGCCGGTGACAAAAATCGTATCGACCATCTTACGCTACGCTATCGAAGGCCATTCTTCAGACGTGCACATCGAACCTTCTGCGACGAAGACGCGTGTTCGCTTCCGTATGGACGGGACACTCCACACCTCGCTCGAACTTCCGGCAAAAGTGCATGACGCAGTCGTCGCCCGCATTAAGATTCTTGCGAAACTTCGTCTCGACGAAAAACGAAAACCGCAAGACGGGCGTTTCTCGGCGAATGTCGAAAAGCGCCGCATCGACTTCCGCGTGTCGACGTTCCCGACCGAATTCGGCGAGAAGGTGGTGATGCGTATTCTCGATCAATCAGAGAACACTGTCACGCTTGATTCAATCGGATTCAGTAAGAGCGATCTCGCGGAGATCCGCAGTATGTTGAAAAATCCATATGGCATCATCCTTATCGCCGGACCGACTGGTTCTGGAAAATCAACAACATTGTTCGCGATGCTCTCCGAACTCGATCGCGAGAAAATGAACGTGGTCTCTCTCGAAGACCCGGTCGAATATCAGATTCCTGGTGTGGCGCAGAGCCAGATGCGACCAGAGATCGGCTATACCTTCGCGAGTGGGTTGCGGTCTATTCTCCGCCAAGATCCTGATGTCATTATGGTCGGCGAGATTCGCGATAAGGAGACTGCCGTGCTTGCGGTGCAGGCTGCACTCAAGATCGGA